>JBAXNR010000120.1:0-9836 GCA_037133675.1 Methylococcales bacterium | reverse complement strand
GCGAATGTAGTCAGCTCTGTTCCAGCGAGTGCAGTTAGCCGTGTTCCTGCGAATGTAGTCAGCTCTGTTCCAGCGAGTGCAGTTAGCCGTGTTCCTGCGAATGCAGTCAGCTATGCTCCAGCAAGTACAGATAGTGGTGTTTGGTTATTAGTGGATACCAAAGCACACAAAATTGAAGTAAAAAAAGGTGAGCTAACGCTCGAAACGCTGAGTGGCATTGCCATTGGTCGAAAAGGTGCAGGATTAAAAAGTCATCGAGGTGATGATATTACCCCTTATGGCAATTATAGAATTGGCTGGGTGGGTGAGAAAAGTAATTTTCGTAAATTTTACGGCTTAACCTATCCGTCCAAGCAAGACGCTGAAATTGCATTAAAACGCGGTATTATTAGTCAGTCCGACTATTACAGTATTGCGGCAGCGGAACAATTTAACCAAATACCCCCGCAAAACACGCCATTAGGAGGACAAATAGGCATTCATGGGCTAGGTGCAGGGGATGAAAAGATTCATGAAATATTTGACTGGACGCATGGGTGTATCGCATTGACAAACGCTCAAATCGATCACTTAAGCCAATGGTTAGATACGGGAACAGTGGTAAAAATAAAATAAAGCTGGAAAATTCCACATAAAGTGGTAAAATTAGCCCTAGTTTTATGCTCAATATAACTTAACTCTCAAAATATAAGGTAAATAGAAATGAAAAAAATCGTAAAATTATCTATGGTTGCACTGGTTGCTAGCTTGGTTGTTGGTTGTGCGTCACAAGGTGACTTAGATGCTTTGAGTGCGCGTGTTGACGGTTTAGCTACTTCAGTTGCACAAGCATCATCTGATGCTGCTAGCGCAAAATCAGCTGCTGATCAAGCTGCTGCAACAGCTGCTTCTGCTGAAGCTGCTGCTAACCGTGCTGAGCAAGCTGCTATGGACACTAATAGCA
Source organism: Methylococcales bacterium (assembly GCA_037133675.1). GTDB lineage: Bacteria > Pseudomonadota > Gammaproteobacteria > Methylococcales > Methylomonadaceae > UBA4132. The sequence continues at coordinate 8,893 of JBAXNR010000120.1, read as the reverse complement.
AATTAGACAAATTGTTCTCACACGGCATGAAAAAATAATTTTTCATTGCTGTTTTAGAGTATGAAAAAAGCCCAGTGATTTTCATCACTGGGCTTTTTTTTATGCCTTCAATTCACCGCCAAATATTTCCAAAAGGCGCGGAATAAAGTTGGCTAACTCCAGCGACATAATCGAAAAATCGACATCAAAACGAGCCGCTTCATCATCCGCATTGGTTTCGGTAACTTGATCTTGAATTAAATCTAAAAATTTCAAGCGTTTAACCGACAAATTCTCATCGAGGATAAAACTCAAGCGATCATCCCAGTTCAATGCTAGTTTAATCACCTGCTTGCCAATATCCAGATGATTTTTAATTTCTGGCAAAGACAAATCATGACGTTTACAACGAATCACGCCACCTGCTTCTTCGGGAGCGCGTAACTCACATTCATCCTCAACCGTCACATCTTTAGGCGTTTTTTGACTGATTAACCACTCTGTCATGGTCGCAATCGGTTTTTCTACGGTATTTAACGGCACGGCTGGCAATGAACCCAAACATTTACGCAATAAACTGAGCAAATCTTCTGCTTTGTTGGCAGAGGCAGAATCGACCACCAAAAAACCGCCTTTCACATCAATATACGCAAACAATTTACGCGAAAAAGTAAACGCACGCGGCAACAATTCAAAAATCAGTTCATCTTTAATGGCGGTACGTTCTTTTTTCGATAACTTACGCCCTTCTTTCTCTTCGGTTTCCTCAATTTTTTCCTGCATCATTTCATTGAGAACAGAGGCGGGTAATACGCGCTCTTCTTTTTTGGTGCAAATCATCATAAAACCATTGGCACTATGCACGAGTGGCGCGGCTTTACCGATAGGCGACACCCAACCCAAGGTAAAATCCTCATGCGAACCACAAGGACGAAACGTTAATACCGCCAGTTTTTCTTCCAGCTCTTCGGCTGTTAAGGTAAATGCTTCAGTTAAACGAAAAATACTCAGATTTTTAAACCACATACTGTAATCCTATAAATATTGGACGTGCATTATCGCACTATAACGCAGTGTCATACAAAAAGCGGCTATTCCAAGCCTGCCATAATTTCGTCACTAATATCGGCATTTGAATAGACGTTCTGCACGTCATCCAAATCTTCCAATCGGTCGATTAGGCGAAGCATTTTTTCGGCATCATCCGCATTCAATTCAGCCATTGTGGCAGCCTGCATAGTGACTTCGGCATTGTCGGGTTCAAAACCAGCGGCAACCAGCACGTCTTTAACCGCTAAATACTCTTCGGGTGTGGTAATCACATCAACCGCACCGTCGTCGAATGTGTTTACATCTTCCGCACCTGCTTCTAACGCGGCTTCCATCAGCGCGTCTTCATCGACTGATGGCGCGTAACTGAGTATGCCCAGTTTGCTGAACATATACGCTACAGAACCGTCTGTGCCTAAATTGCCACCTGATTTGGTAAACGCATGACGCACTTCACCAACAGTACGGTTGCGATTGTCAGTTAAGCAATCGACAATGACGGCTGTACCGCCTGGCCCGTAACCTTCGTAACGTATGGTTTCATAATTTACGCCTTCCAACGCACCTGCCGCTTTTTTAACCGCGTTGTCGATGGTGTCACGGCGCATATTTGCACCTAATGCTTTATCGATTGCGGTGCGTAATGCGGGATTACTCCCCACATCAACGCCACTGGTTTTTACCGCAACCGTAATTTCGCGTAGCATTTTGGTGAAAACTTTTCCTCGTTTGGCATCCTGTCCCGCTTTACGGTGTTTAATGTTTGCCCATTTACTGTGTCCAGCCATTGTTTCTCTCTACTGTTTGATTGTAATTCTATTTTTTGTTAAATCTGCGAGGTTTTAAAGACCTCGCAGGTTTTTTAATTTATGATGTGTGCCAATACGGCAGTTAAATCGGATTCAGCAACATACACATCCGCCAATTCACGCACGATAGCTCTATCAACCACGCCACCAAAACCAATAACAAACGCACCTGCTTGTTTGGCTTCCATGTCGGTTTTACCATCGCCAATCACAGCAATCGTATATTGTCCTTTAATCTGGCTAACAATATCCGCTTTGCCGCCTGTTCTTGCTAGTGGTGATGCGCGTTCATAATCTTTATAACTGCCATCGTCATTAAAATAAATATCCACAGCATGAACACAATCATCTGGCACATTCAGAAAAGCCGCTAATGGCAAAATCGCTTGTCGTAAGCCGCCGCTAATGATGTGTATCGTTTTGCCTTGCGCGTGCAGTGTTACAAATACGGCTGTTACGCCATCAACGATTTCAGCAATGTATTGTTGTGCGAGTGCGTCTATGTCGGCTTGTTTAGGTTGAATTAATGCTAAACGTTTTTCATACACCGCTTCCAATGGCACGATGCCATTCATCGCGGCATTGGTCAGTTCTGCCAGTTCATCGCCTAAACCGACATTTTTAGCCAGTTCGTCTATACCTTCAATTTTGCTTAAAGTGCTGTCGCAGTCAAAGCAGATAATATCAAAATTCATGGGTTTCTATGGGTTGGGGTTTGTGGATGTTGGGGTTGTGTTGGGTTTATTCAAAATGCGTCCACATTCGATAAACTTTAATCAGTTTTTCATCTTCAATAATTTCATAAATTAAACGATGTTGTTTGTTAATCCGTCGGCTAAGTAAACCTTTCATATCACCTTTTAAAAATTCGTAGTCTGGCGGATATTGCAACGGATTTTCTTTTATTATGTCCAATAACGCTAACACTTTATCTTTTAACCCGCACGCTGCTAATTTTTTAGCATCTTTTTGTGCTTGGGTCATAAGTTTAAGTGAGTACATTACCAATCCAAATTTTCTAAGGTAACGCCTTGTTGTTCAGATTCTACTCGTGCCAGTTTAATACTTTCTACCATGCCATTGATTGACCTTAGATAATCATCATCACTGATATAATCCGATTGTTCTAATATCTGCACTTCATGTTTTGAAAAATGCGATAACAACCAGAAAAATTTTTCATAAATACTATTATCTATTTTTAAAGTGACTGTTTTCATTGAATTACCTAATTAGTTTAAAAACGGAATGTGTTGTAGGTTGGGGTGAGGCACGAACCCCAACAAATACACGAACTGGATGGTGCTGTATGCAGTACGCTTATACAGTGATTTTAAAATAAATCGCTATGAGAGCCAGTTCTAACCAATGTCAATGTTAATTCATCATTTTCAAACTTATAAATTAGCAACACATCGGGTTTAATATGGCATTCCCTATAACCATTCCAGTTACCTTTTAATACATGGTCTTGATATTTGCTTGGTAATACTTCCTCATTTGCCAATATTTCAATAACAGTTAATAATTCATTAACAGCAACTGAATTTCCAGATTTAATCAAACGGCTATAATCCTGTTTAAATTTCTTAGACCAAAAAATAGATTTAGCCATATTTAACCCTGAGCTAATTTTCTTAACTCATCTAATGAAGTCAATTCAACTTCACCCCATTCAACCGCTTCAATGGCTAATAGTGTTTCCTGATTAACGATTGAATACATAGAAAAATACTTAGCTTCATTTTTCAAATTTTGTTCTATTTCTTGAATCCGAAGTTTTAAAAACTCTGCTGGTAATGAGTCAGGAACATCAATAGTAACTTGCATAACTTTTCCTATTTATTTTTTAAACAAATATTTTCTTCTAAAAATCAATTTGTAGGTTGGGGTGAGGCACGAACCCCAACAAATACACGAACTCGATAGTGCTGGGTTTCGTTCCTCAACCCAGCGTACGCGGTACCCAATAGTTTAAAAACGGAATTATGTAGCTTGGGGTGAGGTACGAATCCCAACAAATACACGAACTGGATAGTGCAGGGGTTCGTTCCTCGTGGTACGCCCTAAAAATTTGTTATTTATCATTATAATGCCCTCCAATTGCAAAAATATAAATCCGTTCATTATCAAGCCGATAAATTAATCGGTCTTTTTGAGATAAACGCCTAGACCATAAACCAGATAATTCATGTCGCAATGGTTCAGGATTACCTATTCCCTGTTCTGGATTATTGCGTTGCATCTCTTTTAATATTTTGCATAATTGATTATGCAATATTTTATTCTTCGTTCTCAATTCTTCATAACAAGCCCAAGTATCACCCTCAAAACTAATCGAGCGCATTCAGTTGTTCCTCAGAAGGTATGAAACCCGTTTTATTGGCAAATGTTTTTTCAGATTCCTTAATTTGCTGCATTAAAGCGTTATTTTGCAAAACATATAAAGTCTCAGATTCAATTTCTTGCTGATATTTAATTTCTAAAAATTCAAGATAATCTAAAACTTGATGAGCGAGTGATTCAGGCAACTGTTTAGATTTTTCATAAATCAATTCAGCGGTATTCATAATTAAGTTTCCTGCTATGGTATAGCTATTTTTAAATATTATAGGATGTGCCGACGATAGGAGGCGCATCATTCGCGTCAAGTTTCTCGAATGAGCGCGTTCGTACCTCAGCGCATCCTATATAGCGAATTTTATCGGGTTATGTAGCACATCTTATCGCGTTACGAACTTTATAATAATTATGAATTTGCAAAAAAAGAAATGCCCCGAATTCGCCTAAACCTATCATTTCCTAAATTAAGAGAGTGTTTATTATTTATTGATGTAAAGTAACCATATTGAGGTTTTATTTTACTTTCAAGATCATTTACTTTGTCTGTAAGATATTCGTTTGCATCATTATCAGAAAAATAATTTCCGTTTTTGTCGTCATTTTCATGATAAACGATTATCATCATCGGAATTTTTACAATACCTTTAGCTTTAAGTCTATCGACAAATTCATTTAAAACAGGGTTGTTATCAACAGGTATGCTTTCTATTTGTTTTTTAGCCTCTTCCCATTTTTTAACAATAATTTTATAATCAGAACCGTCTTTTGTTGTAATCCCTGTTCTTACTAGCTTAAGTTCTACTAGTAATAGCCAGTTTCTATAAAAGATAAAAAAGTCCACTCTACCTTTTTTTGATGAATCATTCCCTTCTCTATCTAAAGATACTTCTGTTAAAACAAAGTCTTTATTAGAATCAGAAGGATTGGATGGTATTGATTTAATAAAAATTCCGTAGGATTGCCTTTCATTAAAACGAGAGCCATGATTGGAATTTATAATATCAACAATATCTTCAAAATTTATTGAGAATTTTTCAAATAAATTCTTCAATAAATCATTTTTTATTATCCCTGCCGTACCTGTTCCATTACTGGATAAAAATACTTTTTCTTTCATCTTTTTCTACCTCAATAAAACACAAACAAAACGAGGACGCGGAGCGTCCTCAGACACATTCCAACACAGAGCATTGGAACGATAATGATGCTAGCCGCGCAAGTCATCACTTTTTAGCAACTCAACTGACACATTCAATCGGGTATAATGTGCCTAGTTTAGCAGTTTTGCTATTGTCCTGTTATTCTGATGTTATGCAGTTGCAATAGTGGCGGCTGAGTCACACACAATTTTAACAAAAACTAAAGGTAAACAATGTTTAACATTTTAACGTATAACAATATTTCTCCGATTGGCTTGAATCGTTTTCCAAGCGAGCAGTACAAGGTTGCGGCAGATGTTGCTGAGCCAGATGCGATTATGCTGCGTTCGTTTAAACTGCACGGTATGGAGATTCCTGAATCAGTTAAAGCAGTAGGTCGTGCAGGTGCGGGTGTGAATAATATTCCTGTCGCTGAATACACTAAACGCGGTATTCCTGTTTTTAATGCACCTGGAGCGAATTCAAATGCGGTTGCTGAATTGGCGATTGCAGGTATGTTGTTGGCTTCTCGTCATATTCCCGCCGCGTTGAGTTATGTCAGTGGCTTAACGGGTGATGAAGACAGCATGAATGCTGATGTTGAAAAACATAAAGTAAACTTTGCTGGCTTTGAAATCGCAGGTAAAACCTTGGGCGTTTTGGGTTTGGGTGCAATTGGTGTAAAAGTGGTTAATTCTGCTGCCGCCTTGGGTTTGAATACCATCGGATTTGACCCGTTTATCTCTTTGCAAAATGCGTGGAAATTGAATTCATTGACCGTGCCTGCGGCTAACATAGATGACGTGGTTTCTCAGTCGGATTTTATCAGCTTACATATTCCACTCAACGAAAAAACTAAAAACTTGTTCAGCAAAGAACATATTGCGCGTATCAAAAAAGGTGCGACTTTATTGAACTTTTCGCGTGCGGGCGTGGTGGATGAAGCGGCGATTGTTGAAGCCTTAAATGCGGGCGATTTACACTTTTACGTTTGTGATTTTCCATCACCTGCTTTAATTAATCACCCACGCGCCATTGCATTGCCTCACTTAGGTGCTTCTACTGAAGAAGCTGAAGAAAATTGTGCAGTGATGGTTGCTGACCAAATACGCGATTTCTTGGAACAAGGCATTATTCGTAACTCTGTTAATTTTCCTGAAGTGGTAATTCCGCTGACAGAAGATTGTGTGCGTATCACTATCACCAATCAAAATATTCCAGGTGTGGTCGGTCATGTTTCATCGGTTTTAGGCGATGCTGGCATTAACATCGTGGATTTAACTAACAAATCACACGCTGACGTGGCTTATACTCTGATTGATGTTAGTGGCGATGTACCTGCCGAAATAGTGGCTAAATTACACGCTGTCGAAGGCGTGTTGTCTGTGCGGATTATTTAATTGCATTACACAACTGAATAATCGTTGGTAATAATAAATAGTGAGTGATTTTTATATTTTGACATGGTGAAATACAAACCAAGGTTTGAATTCCTGTCACTCACTGTTTATGACCAGCCAAACATTTTAGTTTGCCCCGTTTAATTCAACCGTTAGTTTCCCATGCAACGAAAACTCACGCTTATCTTCGTATTGATAGTAATCACCGTCATGCTGATTAGTTGTCGCTCTCCTATCGTACCAGAAACCACTTTTTCTACCATTACAGGTAAAAAAATTGTGTTATCTGAATTACGCGGCAAGCCTGTTATCGTGACTTTTTGGGCAACAGATTGTGCTAGTTGTATTCAAGAAATCCCGCATTTAATTGAACTGTATCGGCAATATCATGATAAAGGCTTGGAGATTATCGCCGTTGCGATGGCTTACGACCCGCCGAATCATGTCATTGATATGAGCAAAGCGCAGCAACTTCCTTATAATGTCGCTTTAGATATGCAGGCAGAAAATGCCCATGCTTTTGGTGATGTGTCGCTCACCCCCACGACTTTTTTAATCGCCCCGAATGGACAAATCGCGCTACAAAAAACGGGATTATTTGATTTGACCGAAATAAAAACTCAACTTTCAAACTTTACAAAAGGATAATTTATGCTTTGGTTAAAAGCCTTACACTTAATCGCTATGGTAACTTGGTTCGCAGGTCTGTTTTATTTGCCACGTCTGTATGTTTATCATGCCATGAGTTCTGACGAAATCGGCAATGAACGCTTTAAGGTTATGGAGCGCAAATTATTTTACGGCATTACTACACCAGGAATGGTGGCAACGTTTATCTTCGGTATTTGGATGTTGCTGGATTATGCGTGGGGAATGTATGGTTCTAGCGGCTGGTTACACGTCAAACTATTTTTGTTAGCGTTAATGGTGGTTTACCACTATTTTTGCTGGCTGTGGCTGGAAGATTTTAAACATGATCGCAATCAACGCAGTCATGTTTTTTATCGCTGGATGAATGAAATACCGACAGTATTTTTGCTGGCAATTATTATTTTGGCAACGGTGAAGCCGTTTTAAGACTAATCGTTTAAACATTGGAGTACAAACCTAGGTTTGCACTCCAAATCCAATTATTTACACCTCGTGATAACGCCGCACCGTCCAGTAAAACTCATGCGATTTTTGGTGTAAGTGCGGATTTATCCACACTGTGCGAATAAATTCGCACCTACATCATTAAGCTATCAGCAAGATTAAATACGCGGTAATCATAAACAGAGAGAGACAGGAATCCACGCCTTAACAAGCTGGATTTAGGCGGTAGATTTTTTGTATAGCTCTAACATATCGCTTAAACGCGCTATGTCTTGTTTGAGATGTTCGATGGTTTCGTCTTTATGGGCAAGCATCAAATGCAGTTTTTGATTTTCAAACGCCAGTTCAGAGGATGAACCAATTACATTGCCACTGTGATTAGTATTATCACTGATTAAATAAATATGCTTTTCACCAAAAGACAATAAATCCATTAACTCCATATCAAACTCCTTCGCGATTTGTTCCAGCTTTGGAATATAGCCCTTAGTTTCACCACGTTCTATTTTTGAATAACCGCTTACCGACATATTCAGTTTTGCCGCCATTTCCTCTTGTGACCATTCCTTGGATTCGCGCATAAAACGTATTTTTTCGTGAACTTTCATAAAACCTTCCTTAATCAGGTAGAAACCAGCACTGTTAGGCTATTGTAGCAAATTTGTAGAGGTTTAGAATGGTACATGGTAGATAACAGCATTTTTAAGCAGAGTTACCACTGCTCCAGCGTGGGAGTTCGTCTGACAACGCTCTAGTGTTGTGTCACTTGGCAACATAAGAAGACGCTAGAGCGTCAACTGAGGCATTCCAACGCAGAGCGTTGGAACGATGAAAATTTTTCTTGTATTTAAATTTTGGAGTAAGGTATGGGCTTATTTGATTTTGTAGCTGATGTCGTTGGTGGAGCCGTAGATTTTGTTGGTGATGTCGCTGGTGGAGCTGTTGATATTGCTGGTGATGTCATTGGTGGAACTGTAGATTTTGTTGGTGATGTCGCTGGCGGAGCTGTTGATATTGCTGGTGATGTCATTGGTGGAACTGTAGATTTTGTTGGTGATGTCGCTGGCGGAGCTGTTGA
>JBAXNR010000119.1:0-9952 GCA_037133675.1 Methylococcales bacterium | reverse complement strand
TTACTGATAAAGTGACTGGTGCTGTTACTTGCTCAGGTACAAGCACAAGTACGGGAAATAATACGAGTTCATGTGTTACTGATAAAGTGACTGGTGCTGTTACTTGCTCAGGTACAAGCACAAGTACGGGGTCAATAGATTTGTCGGGTGTTACATCGCGTCTCGATGGGATTAGTTCCAAGTTAGATGGTGTATCGAAAGGTATCGGTACTGCTACGGTTAAAAGTTATGGTGATATTTCACAACCCACATTAGGCAAGTTTTACACCTCAACTGGTGGTTATACTAAAAACGGTATAAGTGCATCACGGTCAGTGTTGTTTGGAAAATCCGTACCCTCTGGTAGCTACTATGTATCTGATGGAACTAAAACAGTTAGCGGCTCTATGCACACCGCTATTACATCCGTACAACAAACTCCATTTGTTAAATTTTTGCAGGATGTTTTTAAAATATCATTTCCTTCGGCTAGTTGTCCAACTTGGACTTTCGACGGGGTTATGGGTATGCAGTCTATATCTATATCGCCACTTTGTGACAATTGGATGGCGGGTGTCTGGTCAGTAGTTAGGGCGGTTCTTAAAATTATTGCTTCAATGCTCGCCTTACGCATTGCTTTTTATACAACATCTTAGGGGGTCAAGGTGCTAGGATTATTAACTGATACGCTAGACGCGATAAAAGCCATTTATAATTTCATTTATGGTTCAATTGCTGGTTTTTTCAACTACATTGTTGATGTTGTTAAATACATTATTAAGTTCTTAACCGATTGGTATGACGCTACTGCGGATTTTTCAAAAGACGTTGTGCTGTCTGCAGATTATGTTGGCGATTGGCTTTCAGCTACTGCTAATGCTACTGCTGATTTTATAAAAGATTTCGCGCCTTTGCTTGTTGATAGTACCTCTGCTTTTATTATTGCCGCGTTCGACCTTGTTACTAATACCTGTCAATCATGTTACGACAGCATATCAACTTCTTTTTCATCGTCTATTACTGATTTAGCGTCCGCTAATACCTTTAGCGAAACTGTATATTATTGTTTATATCAAAGTGATGTAGCTGGGGCGTTTACGTTGTTAAGTTGCGGAATAACTGTTTATGTATTTCGTAAATCTGTGGGTATTATTACTTTTGGATTAATCAGATTATGATAATTTTTCATGAAGGCTTGCCTGGCTCTGGTAAAAGTTATGAAGCTGCCGTCAATCAAATAATTCCAGCTCTTAAAAAAGGTCGTGTTGTTTACGCCTATATTGAGGGTTTAAATCATGATAAATTTTCGGAGGTGACAGGGTTATCCATAGATACTGTTAACGAGTTATTGATACAACTAACGAAAGAACAGGTAAAAGAAATTTTTGATCATGTTTCTAATGATTCGTTAGTTATTATTGACGAATTGCAGGATTTTTTTCCGTCGGGTCGTCGCACTTTGGATGCGGGTATTACTGAATTTGTGACCCAACATCGACATCGTGGAATAGATGTAGTTTGTATGGGTCAAGATAACAGGGATTGTCATAATCTCTGGAAACGTAGAATAGATACCTTAATAACCTTCACTAAACGTGATGCTGTTGGAAGTCCGACCACTTACACTTGGAAAACTTTTAAGCAGAATGCAGGAAAATTTGTTGAGTTGCGCTCTGGGAAAGGTTCGTATGATAGTCAGTATTTTGGGCTTTATGCTTCTCACGCTTCCGATGTTTCGTCGATTGATGCTCACAAAGATGACCGCTCTAACATATTTAAAAGTAAAACTTTTACGTTCTGGCTTCCGCTTTTCTTTTGCTGTTTCGGTTATGGTATGTACTATTTATGGGGCTTTTTTCATAATTCGCCCGTTAATATTTCGCCGCCGTCGCCTGCTGCCATTTCCGTTAATCCCGTGTCTTCCGTGCCTTCCGTCCCTCTTACACAAAAACCAATTAATTCTTCCGCGCCTGTATTGCCTCCCGTTATTGAGACTAAGGCCGTTGAATACGCTGGATTTGTTGAAAAATACCTCATGGATTATCGTCCCAGATTGTCGGGTTTGATCGTGTCATCTGACAAAAAAAACATTATTGTTAGGATAGATTTTTATAAGGATGACAGGATTATAGATACCTTGGACGCTAAACAGCTTAAAGAGTTTGGTTATTTTATTGAGGTTAAAAGCTTTGGAATTTTAATGACTAAAGCCAGTAAGTCCTATCCTGTCACCATGTGGAAACTTGATTTACAACGTAATACTCCCGATAGGATAAAACCCGCGTTACGCGATAGTGATAAACAAATAGCGAGTAAATAATGAAATTATTAATAGTGTTGATGCTGTGTAGTACCCAAGTTATTGCCGTCCCTCTTAAAAATGTATGGTGGTCTGTTAACAAAGTGTCTGTTTATCAAGATGGCGATATATGCACACAATCATTATTGATTGATGGCGTTTGTCCTGATTATTTACAGGGTGGTTGCGCTACTCGTCGTGAATGTTTTGAAGTATTGGAAGATAGATTGGAGCTAGGATATGAACAAAAAAGACGGGCATTACATAGGGTTAGGCTTGATTTTAATTAACTATAAATGCTGTTATTTTGCTAGGTTTTAAATGAAATTCACTTTCCTAACGTTCTTGTATCACGTTAGAGAGAAATATATAACAACCCGTATAAAAGCTTATTGAGGCTCACAAAATGCACACTATCAAACGTTATTCCTTTGCATCTTTAGCTAATGATACAACTGATGAACAAGGAAAGTTATTTTTAACTCAGTCAGGTTTTACCGACCTTTCCGCTGTAGAAATAGTCTCCGCCTCTGTTGATACTGTTCGTCAATTATTTTTTGGTATTCCAGATTCTGCGATGGTTAAACGATTGGAAAGTTATGCCGTTGCTGGTGAAAATATCATTACTATGATGGACTTAACAGGTAAAAAACAATGGCATTTTTCACGCATGGGTAAAGTCGCCCGTTATCGTTACAAATTACAGGATAATGATGAAGGTATTGTTATTCTTTTCGGTTCATTCTTTAGCAAGATGGACAATGAAGGGCAACATTTAAAAATTGAGCTATCCCCTCATTTTATTAGTCAACGGACTCCCGAACAAATATGGGCGCGTCTTCATGACAAACTCTATGGATTTTCATCAATTTTTTTACAAGATGCCAAACCGATGGGCTGTGCTATTCACTTAGCCTGTGATTATCAAAACTTTACCTTACCTGATGATTTTATTTACAAATTTTCCACCTATTCTCGTACTTTTCGCGCTTATGACGGTATAAATCAGATAGATTTGTCAGACATATCCGAAGCTATAGCCAGTTATGGTGGTAAACATCAGCAGAAAAATTACCTCATTGGTAAAGCGTCTTCTACTCAGTTTTGTATTTATGATAAAAGTTATGAAATTATTAAGTCCGATAAATTGGATTATTTTCATAGACAATGGGGCGAATATTCACAAGGCGCACATAACCCCGATAAAACTGTCTGGCGTATAGAAGCACGTCTTCACCATCAGATAATCAGGGAAATAGGTATAAATATGAATGTTTCTTTAGAATCTTTTATAGAAATAGTTCCTTATTTAACAGATATTTGGCGTTATGCACTATTAAAAAACCGCTTAAATGAAGATGACAGTCATAAACATATTCATCCTTTCTGGGTCATGCTTATGCAAGATGTTTATTTTTATGTTCCCGCTAAAAAAATACTTATAGCGCGTAAAAAAAAAGTGATGGTCTCTCCGATTGGTAAGAATATCGGCTTAGTTCTTGGTAACATGATTACTATATATGCTCGTCAAGGTTTAAAGACTCGCCATGTTATGTGTCAAATTAGACTATTAACCTTTTATCCTGAAATACAGACTTATTATTATGATCGTGGGCTCACTGAATCGGATTTAAGAATGTACGTTGAAAAGTCTTTAAATTTGCGGCGATTAATAGGCAAGGCTGCATGATTACTAAAATAGGCAATCAATGGAAGCTAGATTTTCGTCCCAATGGCTCAAATGGTAAACGTGTTATTAAACTGTTTAAGACCAAAGGACAAGCCTTACAGCATCAAAATTCGATTGTTTCACGTCTATCAGATACTCAGGGCGTTCAGCCCCAAGTTGATGATAGACCATTAAACCAACTTATACAGACTTGGTATGATTTACATGGTAGAAGTTTAAAATCCTCGGTTGATACAAAAAACCGATTACTTAAACTGTCTGAATCCCTAAATAATCCAATTGCTCGTACCATCAACCCAGAATTACTTGCAAACTATCGAAAAACACGACTAGATGCCAAAGTATCACCCGCTACTCTTAACCGTGAATTAATCACTCTTAAGGCGTTGTATCGTGAGCTTAAGCGATTAACTGTTATAGACTACGATTCTCAAATATTAGATGTCAGAAAATTAAGAGAAACCAAAACAGAACTATCCTACTTGACTAAAGAGCAACTAAATCAGCTCATGGTAGAAGTCAATCAAAGCATTAATGAAAGTTTGCAATATGTTGTTTTAATCTGTTTGGTTACGGGTGCAAGATGGTCTGAGGCTCAAGGATTAACTGTATCAAATTGTATTAATCAAGGCTTTCAATTTGTCGATACAAAGAATGGTCAATCTCGATTTGTTCCAGTCGATTGCTCTGTTTCTCTTCATGTTAAAAAGCGTCTTAGTCAAAAACCTTTTAAATCTTGTTATTCGGCTTATCGGTCGGCGTTTGGTCGAACTGGCTTGATAGTACCAACTGGGCAATTAGCTCACATCTTACGCCATACCTTTGCAAGCCACTTCATCATGAATGGTGGTAATATCTTAGCACTTCAAAAGATACTGGGTCATTCAAGCTTAAACATTACCATGCGTTATTCCCACCTATCGCCTGATTACTTGATTCAGGCAGTACGGTTTAATCCTTTGTCTAATAATGAAATTGGAAAGAATGTGGAAAGCCAAACGTAAGGCATAAAAAAACCACTTGGAAGCGATTCCTAAGCGGTTGATTTGTTTTAACTTTGTGGTGGGTCGTGCGCGATTCGAACGCGCGACCATCGCATTAAAAGTGCGGTGCTCTACCGGCTGAGCTAACGACCCAACAAAGATTGCCTATTATAATGATTTTATTTACTTTGACAAGCTTTATTTTTGATAACGGGTATTGTCTGAAATGCCAGCTTCAATAAATCCAGCTTTTCTTAATCGACAGGCATCGCATTCGCCACAGGCGCGTCCTTGGGTGTCAGCGGAATAACAGGAGACGGTGCGTTGATAATTAACGCCTAATGCTATGCCTGTTTTTATAATTTCTGCCTTGCTTAAATGTATCAGTGGGGTATGGATGGAAAAATGTGTGCCTTCTACCCCTGCTTTGGTGGCGAGATTGGCGAGTTTTTGAAAGCTTTCGATAAATTCTGGACGACAATCTGGGTAGCCTGAATAATCAACGGCATTTACGCCGATAAATATGTCGTGCAAGTTTAATACTTCTGCCCAGCCTAAGGCAAATGATAGGAAGATAGTGTTTCTGGCAGGGACGTAGGTGACGGGTATACCTGTTTGCAGGGTATGCGGCACGGCGATATGTTCATCGGTGAGTGCTGAACCGCCTATTGACCCTAAGCCTAGTTTGATAATTTTGTGATCTTCTACTTGGTAATCAGTGGCAATTTGTGCAGCGGCGATTAGTTCAGCATTATGGCGTTGCCCGTAGTCAAAACTAAGTGCGTAACATTTAAAACCTTGCTGTTTGGCAAGTGCAAGTACAGTGATGGAGTCTAAGCCCCCAGATAACAGGATAATAGCTTTTTTTTGCATAGTAATTATTTGCCTTGGGCATCATCCCAAAGCAGTTTATGAAGTTGAATTTGAAAACGCACGGCTAGTCTATCGCTGAGAATTTTTTCTGCCAGTTCGGTGGGTTGTTGCTGTCCCATGACGGGTGAAAACAAGACCTCACAGCGATTAATCAAGTCGTATTGCTTGAGTATTGCTTTTGACCATTGGTAATCTTCATCGTTGCCGATAACAAATTTTACTTGGTCTTGGGCGGTGAGATGGTCAATGTTGCTATAAAGATTTTTATTCACTTCGCCTGAGCTGGGAGTTTTTATATCCATGACTTTGACGATGTGCTTATCAACCGTTGATACATCCAATGCACCACTGGTTTCTAATGAGACTTTATAGTTTTTATCGACTAATTGGCGCATTAATTCAAGGCAGTTAGCTTGTGCTAATGGCTCGCCACCTGTGACGGTAATGTATTGGCAACCGTATTGCTCAACGTCGGCAATGACATCATCAAGCGACATTTTTTTGCCGCCTGTAAAAGCATAAGCGGTATCGCAATACACACAGCGTAACGGACAACCTGTCAGGCGAATAAATACCGTAGGTATGCCCACGGTATTGGCTTCACCTTGTAGCGAGTAGAAAATTTCGGTAATGCGTAGTGTGAGCATTATTTTAATGATGCCAATTTTTTCTCTGCCAAGTGGGCAGCGGGTGTGTTGGCATACTCACTGATAACACGGTTTAAATATTCACGCGCTTTGTCGGTATTTTTTTGATCTATCTCAATATAACCCAGCTTTAATAAGGCTTCAGCTACTTTGGTGCTGCTAGGGTATTTTTCCAGTACGGTGTTATAGGCTTCTCGTGCTGCGTTAGCATCTGGCTTAACGCGATAGGCTTCACCTAGCCAATAATACGCCACGTCAGTATATCCACCCGTTGGATATTGACTTAAATAAGCTTTAAACTGCTCTATCGATTGGTCTGTTTTTCCCGTTCTAAGTGAGCTATATGCTTGTTGATACGCTTGTTTTTCACTCCCTGAGGCTTGCACTTCTGGTTGCTTAGCAACAGGTTTAGTAACAGGAATGGGGGCAGACGGTGTACTAACCGCTATATCAGACTCAACAGGAAGTGCAGATGGTTTGGGTGCGTCTAAAACCGTTATATTAGTTGGTACGGCTGGGATTTCGGCAACAGGCTCGCTAGAAGGTCTGGGGCTACCACTTTTTTCGATACTTTGTAGCCGCTCATCAAGGTCAGAATACGCGCTAGTTTGGTGTTTTTTTAGCTCCGCAATTTGATTGCCCTGCTCTTCCACTTTACCCGTTAATTGCTGGATTTCGGCTTGCAATTTATCTAAACGCCCGATTAGTTCATACACGGCATTTGATGAAGGCGCGTTTGCATTAACCGAGGGTGTAGCACTCGGATAGGATGAGTTATCAATCACAGGAGGCAATGATGAATCGGGTTGTGCCATTGCACAGCCGCAAAGACATAGCATTAAAAAGTAATATTTTTTCATTTTTTACCCTGATAAACCAATTCAGCACGACGATTTTGTTCCCACGTTGATTCATCGTTACCTGATGCCGCAGGTTTTTCTTCACCATAACTGACTATTCGCAGTTGCGTGCTAGTAACACCTTGCGCCAACAATAGATTAGCAACCGATCTTGCTCGTTGTTCACCTAAAGCAATATTGTATTCACGCGAACCACGTTCATCAGTATTGCCTTCTATCAGCAAACTCAGGCTTGGATTAGCAACCAGATATTGAGCATGAGCAGTAATAACTGGCACAAAATCAGGCTGTACGTCACTACTATCTAGCATAAAATAAATGATTTTTGGCTGCGGGCTATTGGGATCATTGAATTCCCCGTCTGCTCCAATACTTGCATTTACGTTTGGTAGCCCTTGAGGATTTAAGCCTGATGATGCGTTTAAGCCGCTGGTTGACGCGTCTTTAATACCACTAGCGGCATTTTGGCTGCCATCAGTAGCACTAATAGGTTTTTTATCATCACTACAAGCTGACAATAAACAGGCAGTTATCAATAATGCCAGAAGTGTTTTATTTACTTTCATTACTTACTTCCAAAAATAAGAGGCTGTCATGGACAATTAAGGCGATGGTGACCACGCGGGTTCACGAACTTCGCCACTATTAAAAACTAACTTTTGCTGCATTTTACCATCGATTGACACTGCCGATAAGAATCCTGTACCGCCTTTTCTGGAAGCATACAGAATCATCGTACCATTGGGCGCAAAGCTAGGCGATTCATCGGTAGGACCTGAGGTTAAAACATTAATAGTCCGACTCGCCATATCCATCAAACCAATTCGATAGTTATTACCGTTGCCGTGTACCATCGCTAAATATTTACCGTCAGGCGAAAAACTAGACCGCGCATTATAATCGCCAGTAAAGGTCAATCGTTGTTCATTGCCGCCTTGACTGGGTGCTATATACAACTGCGGTTTGCCGCCTCTGCCTGAGGTGAAAACAATATTACTGCCGTCGGGCGACCATGTTGGCTCGGTATCAATGGCTAAGCTATTGGTAATTTTAGTCAGCGCGTGCGATGCTAAATTTAACACATAAATATCAGGATTACCGTCTTTGGAGAGCGTCAATGCTAAGCGTGTACCGTCTGGAGACCACGCAGGCGCACCATTAATACCAGAAAATTCAGCAACTCGCGCCCGCGCACCTGTCGCCAAGGTCTGCACATAAATCGCAGCGGCTTTGTGCTCAAACGATACATAAGCCATTTGTTTACCATCGGGTGACCACGCGGGTGACATCAATGGCTCGTTAGATGTGGCAATGGTTTGTGGAGTCATGCCATCGGCATCAGCAACTTGTAATTGATACGTCCATTTTTTATTGCCCAAACTATTGCTAGTGATGTAAGCAATACGACCACTGAACACCCCTTTTTTACCCGTCAATTTTTGAAAAATCAAATCGCTGATAGTGTGTGCAGTTTTGCGTAAATCGGCTGCTGATGAGTTCATTTGATAACCAATCAATTGCCCACCTTTATAAACATCAAATAGCTGAAATTCGACATTATATTGACCGTCGCCGTTAGGATTCACCCGACCAATAACCAGATAATTCTGTCCCAAGTCCTGCCAGCTTTTAAATTCCACTTCCGCAGGCGTGCTGGGTCTGCTTATCATCGCTTGCTCTGACAGCATTTTAAAATAGCCGCTGCGTTCTAAGTCTGCATTAACGATATTGCGAATATCAACAGGCACACCTTGAGACGCAAATGGCACAACGGCAACAGGTAAGGCACTTTCAACACCTTGGGTAATTTCAATAGTGAGTTCCGCATGACTGCTAGAAATACTAAAACCCAGCACGGCACATACACACATTATTCTAAAAAAATTCACTGGTTTACCTCTGTAACTTAACTTGAATGTAGTCTGGGTCATCACCCAACAAAATGTAGATTAAATATTGGATTACACTGTTGCTAACCCAAGCTACCATAATTGAACCGTACCGCTATCTTGGATCAAAAGTAAATTTAAACGTTCTAAATTGATCATTAAACAGTTCTTTATCTTTAGGAACAGGAAGCGGGGATGCTTTTCTAACAGCAATCTCTGCATTGTTATCAAAACTGTCATTACCACTGCTGGTAACGATTTTAACATCCATGACTGTACCGTCTGGCGTTAATTTAACGCGAATTTCACATTTTAAATGCCCGACAGCCTCAGCAGGACGAATCCAACTGTTATTTACTTTTTGTTCAATTTCTCTTACTGCTTTTTTAGCTTCATCCTGTTGCGCTTTAGATTTAGCTTCTGCGGCGGCTTCGGCTTCCATTTCGGCTTGTAAATCAGCTTTTGCCTTCGTAGCCTCTGCTTTGGCTTTTTCAGCGGCTTCGGCTTTAGCTTGTTCTTTTTCAGCTTTGGCTTTTTCAGCAGCTTCGGCTTTAGCTTGTTCTTTTTCAGCTTTGGCTTTTTCAGCGGCTTCGGCTTTAGCTTGTTCTTTTTCAGCTTTGGCTTTTTCAGCAGCTTCGGCTTTAGCTTGTTCTTTTTCAGCTTTGGCTTTTTCAGCGGCTTCGGCTTTAGCTTGTTCTTTTTCAGCTTTGGCTTTTTCAGCAGCTTCGGCTT
>JBAXNR010000118.1:0-10008 GCA_037133675.1 Methylococcales bacterium | reverse complement strand
TTTGCCACTGTTTCGCCTATTATTTCATAATCAGTTTATTAGCAGTTAGCTCTAGTTACGATTTAACAATGAAGACGCTAGAGCGTCAATCGAAGCATTCCAACGCAGAGCGTTGGAACGATTAAACATGGCGACGGGGTGAATACCACGTCGCGCTTCGCTATATTCCAGATTAAGCAGTTTTTTGTTTTTTAGGATCACGAGGTGACACGCCTGATGAGCGAATCTGCATAAATTTCTGAAGAACATCGAACCAGAAAGGTGCGCCAAGTGAGACAGCTAATGTACTAATTAACAACCCCAGAATCTTATTAAGCCAACCCCATCCTTTTGGAAGACTATCTTCTTTATTCCAACCCAACTGTACTCCTGCTGATTCCAATTCGTTGGTTGCCTTTTTAAGAATTTTTTCTGCTTCCATAGTTTTGTCAATAGCTTTTTTTGCTGAATCAGAAGAATCAGCAGGCTTGGATTCAGGCGCACTTTTTTTCTCCTCCACATTAGGAGCTGGAGGAGCTGGACTTTTATCAAGTTGTTGAGCAATTTCAACTAATTTAAGTCTGGCAGTAGGATTATTCGCTAATGAATTGTAGATGTTTATCGTATCCACGTTGAATGACACTACCAATAATACTGATACAACTCGTGTAATGTTACGAGAGTCTCGCTTAACCCAACCAGATGCTCTGTCCATGATATTATCGAAATGTGTTTCTATGCCTTTACTAAATTTTGCGTCATCGTTATTTGCTTGTTTGTAAAGAGAGATTAGTATGCTTTGAATTCGTGAACCTTGTGGTAAATCCTTAATGGCTTGTTCAATAGTTACTCCATCGTTTGTCTTAATAATATCGACTACAACTTGACTGACTATCTCAGGTGGAAGATAGGAAGGACGACCATCCACGCCCTTACTAAGCGATTGAACTAAGGCATGATCATAGAATTTTTTTACAAAATCCCCCGATTTACCATTGTGCAAAAACTCTTCTAAAGCAGCTTTCAAATTCTTGCTGCGTACATCGTTCCACGACATCACTGCTTCGACAAATGCAGTGCAAGCCATACCAAAAATTAAATAGATAGTAACAAGACCTATCATGATGTCGAGTGATTCTAATCCGAACATAAGTAACCCCTTGCCATACGGCAAAAATAGTTATAAGTGAAAAGGTTAGGTTAGTGTGTAGATTGGGTTAGGCTTGCCGTAACCCGACTCACAAACTATATTCTTTGTTAGGTTCGCAAGCTCCCCACAACCTACGAGCTTACTCCCCAAAACATTGCGACGGGGAGAATACCCCATCGCGCTTCGTTCCCATAACGGAGTTATACAAAATCATCGATGGATTGATCGTATTTTTTGCCAAAAATACCAGCTTCTTGCAATTTTTTGATTTCCTTGCGAATGGTTTTAATCCTTTCGGCATAAAGCGGCAATCCTAATTCCAACAAATTTTCATAAGCTAAATCATAATCGCTGCTGGTATTAATGGCTTTGATGACTTGCCTACTTGTGGCTCTGCCTTGATGTCTTATATCGCAAATCACTTGGCAAACTCGGTCTGGATAGCCATCAAGATTGTAGCTACTCGCATACTCTTTCATGTTTTCCTTGAAAAGCTCAATGGCGATTTTGACTTGAAGCTCCCGATGTTTGACATCATTTGTTGCCCAATGCACCATGCGGGCGGCGCAAATAAGTTCTTGGTTCTCGATGCGATCTAAAGACGGATTAAGATAATTTAACAAGCCTAGGGTGGAGGTGGCATTCTCCAATTGTGTTAAAGCACCGCCTGTGTCACGGTAAAAAATTCGACTGTTTTGTAACACCAGTTTTGGAAAATAGTCCTGTGCATTGGGAAGTGCCAGCAATTGCCGAAAATATCTGACAAAGTCACCATTTGCAACGTGAGCGGCATATTGCATAAATCCGAAAGTGAATCTGGCTCTGTCATAAGTGTTGAGGCACACGAATGAATTATTGCTTTCTGCTTTTGCTGTCGGGGCTATAAAGTACGCCCAAAATCCATAGTCATCTTTGTAAGTGTCAGGGGCATAGCTCAAACCACTGGGCGGTGATAGGTTAAACAACCCGTGATTGCCTTTATAAACAGTTTCTTTGCCTACGAAAAACGGCGGCTGTCCACTGCCTATGACTTGAGCAAAATGGGAGCTTCCAGTTTGTGAAAAATCAAAATTTAGTGCCATTTTAATCTCCTTTCCAATAACGAATAATAAGGATTGTTCGAGTCAGATACAGAGGTAGGCAAACGACTTTATCGTTTGCCTAGCCTACAAGTCTGTCCTCAAACTTGGTTAACCATGTGGATGAAGACAGAATTTTTAGCGGCAAGAAAGCCGTCTCCTGTTTTCTCATAACGAGTGATATTTACTGATTGATCAACATTTCCACCTATGGCGAGGACAAAATCAGGGTGAACACTGACAATAATATCGGAGTGACTCTTGAAGTCATCTCTGCTTTCGGCATCAGCGAAATCTCTTTGCGTCTCGCGCCATCTACCTACGATGTCGCCGATTTCGGGGAGTTTTTCGTGCAATCGAAATCCCCAAAACGGTGCGCTACTATTGCCAGCTTTTCGTTGAACAATCGAATCGTGCATATATCGGGCATGGGCAGCAGCAAACTTAAAATTTTTGTAGTTGGGAAAAGTAGTGCCAGCGTGGCGAACCATAAAGGAAATTGCAGCGGCAGACCAAGGAACGTCCCGATCCTTACCGTCGAGATTTTGTCCAATCGCCTGCCACATTTGACCGACGAAATTGAAAAACGGTGGGTCAAACTCCATACCCTGCCCTTTTTCGAAGCGCAGCCATTCTTTGATTGCCTCTGCAACTAAAGCTTCCCGTGCCAGTGATACTGAAGCACGCAAAGATAGAAGCCCATTGATCTCGGCTTTCACTACACCACTCTTTGTTACACCGTTAATATCTACATCGATTTTTACCCATCCCGCCACAGGTGCTGATCCAATCTCCTTAACAGGCTGCCCTAAATGCAATACCGCGATTCGGTTGGATAATGAGGAAGAGTCGGCTGTATCACGAAGGTTCAATGCTTCCAAATTAACAAATTTATTAGTAGTCATGGTTGTATTCCTCTTTGTAAAAGTTGAATTAGGATTTATCGCACTTCAATATACAGGCTGGGCGACAACAGCCAGATGGAGTTGACAAGCGTATCTTTCATTTTTCCACCCTATATGATTCGATAAGATTATTTTGGCTTATTCAAATTATCTATCGCAGTTTGTACTGAGCAAAGTCAGTCAATGCAGTTTCGCCGAAATCCATGCCCATT
This sequence comes from Methylococcales bacterium, assembly GCA_037133675.1. Taxonomy (GTDB): domain Bacteria; phylum Pseudomonadota; class Gammaproteobacteria; order Methylococcales; family Methylomonadaceae; genus UBA4132. Next base: position 6,683 of record JBAXNR010000118.1, on the reverse strand, counting down.
GGCTGGAGAAACCAGCTATAGAAGGATGACAAAATCGCTCAACACGTCATCCCTCGAGATAAAATTTACTCTTGTCAAAACAAAAAGTCTATCACTTTAGTAAACAATTAATTTCTTTTTAACAAACAATCCGAAACGCGATAAGGTGCGCTAACCATAGGATGTGCTGAGGTACGAAGCGCATCGTTTGAGAAACTTGATGCGAATGATGCGCCTCCTATCGTCGGCACATCCTATGACACTGCACATTTCCAGTTGATTCAAGCTAGGGCTAGTGTTTGACATGATGTCTACCTTTGGTAGCGATGGGGAATAAAGGGCAATCGCGTCACAAGTAACGGCACAATTTGTTCGCGGACGGCGGCGTATAAGGTGTTGCCGATGCTTGCCGAATCACGGTTCAGCATTGCCATTGCAATTGGTTTGCCTAAACTGGGGGAAAAACTGCCACTGGTGACATGACCGACGGAATTATTATTGCTGTCTGTGATGAGACTGCCATCACGCACAGGAATTTTACTTTCAACTAACAACCCTGCGCGGATTTTGTCTGTGCCGTGCTGACATTGTGCGAGGATTTTATCCGCACCCAGAAAACCGCCCGCTGATTTAATCACCCATTTTAGCCCTGCTTCCACAGGGGTGATACTTTCATTCAATTCATGCCCATACAAACATAAACCTGCCTCTAACCGCAGCGTATCTCTTGCCCCTAAACCAATCGCTGCAACGTCTTCTTCGGCAAGCAACAAACGAGCGAGAGCTTCCACATTCTGATTAGCCACTGAGATTTCAAAACCATCTTCACCTGTGTAACCACTACGGCTGATATGACAAGGGATGCCGTTAATGTCCGTCGTGCAGGCGTGCATAAAACGCAAACTCGCGGCGGCGGATGAAAATTTTTGCATGACCGTTGCCGCTTTAATCCCTTGTAAGGCGATTAGGGCTTGTTCGGGCAGTTCTTTTATCGTGAGATACTGGTTTAAATGGGCAAAATCTTTGTCTTTGCAGCCCGCATTGACCACCAACATTAAGCCATCGGCAACGCGAGTCACCATGATGTCATCGATAATTCCACCGTCAGTATTGGTCAACACGCTGTATTTTTGTTCACCCAGTTTAAGATTACTAAAAATACTGGGGGTGAGTTTTTCAAGTTCATGATCGGCGTTATCACCTAAAATCAAACACTGCCCCATGTGGGAAATATCAAAAAACCCCGCGTGATTACGGCAGTGATGATGCTCTTGAATAATGCCTTTGCTGTACTGTACAGGCATTGAATAACCCGCGAAGCCCACCATTTTGGCAGCCAGTTCGAGGTGTAGATTATAAAGCGGCGTTTGTTTGAACATAACGAACACTCCCTATTTATGGTGAGTCCGTAGTGTAACGCTGAATAAACGATACGCAAAGGTTAAGACTTTTTGATTTCACAATGTGGGAAATTCGCGCTCACATTAGTTGTTAGTTTGCTTGAAAATAACCCATAAAATGGGTAGAGCATAGTGAACCCCATCACAACTCAGCATAAATGATGGATTTTACGAACTTAACCATCGTTCACAAGTGATTCACCTGCTATGATTATCGTATCTTATCGTGTTTGTCATCCACCTAGTCATTGCCAATGTTAAAAAATGTGTCCTCGTTTATTATTACTTTCTGGTTAGCTTTAGCAGTTTTATTGTCACCCGCGCTACAGGCTAAGCCTGCTCAAGTTGCTGATGGAGAGGTAGCAAGTGTTAAGGCTGGTCGGTTTTTTTGGAATCCAGATGCCGCGCCTTCTGGAGCTGTGGTGGCATTAGTGAGTATTCCTAAGCAACAACTTTATTTGTACCGTCAGGGCGTTTTAATAGGCATATCCAGTGTCAGTACGGGTAAGCGGGGCTATGGTACGCCTGCTGGTATTTTTACTGTGCTGGAAAAAGACCGTTTTCACCGCTCACGAACCTACGACAACGCGCCCATGCCTTATGCGAATCGGTTAACGTGGGACGGGGTGGCGTTACACGCAGGTCATGTGACAGGTACACCTGTGTCTCATGGTTGTGTTCGCTTGCCCGCGCAATTTGCCCGTTTGTTGTTCGGTGTGTCAACTAAGGGCATGACGGTGATTGTGTTGGGCTATGAAAGTCAGGCATTCCGCTTGTCGCATCCTGTGATGGTATTGCCGACGGATAGTAAAGACAATGTGGTGCTGAGTATGCTGGATTTAAGTCCCACGGAGACGTTTCGTTGGCAATCTGAAAATGGGCAAGAAGGGGCTATTTCGTTGGTGATGAATAAAGCCAGTCAGTTGTTTTTGGTGTATCGCAATGGTATTGAAATCGGACGCTCTAAAATTTCACTGCCAGACGCTGAAACCAATTGGGGAACACACGCCTTCATCATGCAGGCAGATCAAAACACTGACACTGATTCTTTATTGAATCATCATTGGACAGCAATAAACCAGCATGACGATAACACGCTATTCAATGCCGCTTTTTTTGAACAGATGAATATACCCACCGATTTTTCTAATGCCCTCAATGGCATTTTAACGGCGGGGGCTACGCTGTTAATCACTGATAACCTCAAACAGCACCCGCAAATACTGAGAGAAGCCTCTACACCGCCCGTACGTTGTGTGAGTGGCAATTGTGTTGATGGTTTAGGAACACAAGTTTATGCCGATGGCAGTAAATATGTCGGTGAATTTAAAAATGGTGTGTCCGAGGGTGAAGGCGAATTCATTTCATCCAACGGTGAAAAATACGTTGGTACGTTTAAGAACGATAAATTTCAATGGGATATGGACAATAATCTCCATCCATAAATCCTGTGCTTGAAAGCGTCTCTTTGCACCCCATAACAGTCCTATCATTAATAATGCTATCAAAGGTGACATCATGCGAATGGATAAACTAACCAGTAAATTTCAAGAAGCCTTGGCGAATGCGCAAAGTTTGGCATTAGGCAGGGATCATCAATTTATCGAACCTGTACATATTTTGCTGGCAATGCTCGATCAACAAGGCGGTAGTGTTAAACCATTGTTGGCACAGATGGGCGTTAATATTGCGTTAATGCACACCCAACTTATACAAGAATTAACCCGCATTGCTACCGTGAGCGGTTCGGGTGGTGATGTACAGATTTCTAACGAAACCAACCGCTTATTAAATTTAACCGATAAACTGGCGCAAAAACGCGATGATAGTTTTATTTCCAGCGAGCTGTTTTTACTCGCCGCCTGTGAAGAAAAAGGTTTTTTACAAGAGCTGTTTAAAAAAGCTAATATCACCAAATCACAACTTGAAAAAGCCATCGACGCAATGCGTGGAGGAGAAACCGTGCAAGATGCCAATGCTGAAGATCAACGTCAAGCCCTGAAAAAATACACCATTGACCTTACTGAACGCGCTGAACAAGGCAAGCTTGATCCTGTTATCGGGCGTGATGATGAAATTCGCCGTACCATTCAAGTATTGCAACGGCGTACCAAAAATAATCCTGTGTTAATTGGTGAACCTGGTGTCGGTAAAACTGCCATCGTTGAAGGTTTAGCGCAACGTATCGTTAATGGCGAAGTGCCTGAAAGCATGAAACATAAACAAGTGCTTGCCTTAGATATGGCGGCGTTAATTGCAGGGGCAAAGTTTCGCGGTGAGTTTGAAGAGCGTTTAAAAGCGGTGTTAAACGATTTAGCCAAGCAAGAAGGGCAAGTTATTTTGTTCATTGACGAATTACATACAATGGTCGGCGCAGGTAAAGCGGAAGGTGCGATGGATGCGGGTAATATGCTTAAACCCGCATTGGCACGCGGTGAACTGCATTGTGTCGGCGCGACTACGCTGGATGAATACCGCAAATATGTCGAAAAAGACGCGGCATTGGAACGGCGTTTTCAAAAAGTTCTCGTCGATGAACCTAGCGTTGAAGACACTATTGCTATTTTGCGCGGCTTAAAAGAAAAATACGAAGTGCATCACGGGGTAGAGATTACCGACCCTGCGATTGTTGCCGCAGCTACCTTATCGTACCGTTATATTGCTGATAGACAATTGCCTGATAAAGCCATTGATTTAATCGATGAAGCGGCAAGTCGTATTCGCATGGAAATTGATTCAAAACCCGAAGTGATGGATAAACTCTATCGCCGTTTGATTCAACTGAAAATCGAACAAGTCGCGCTGAAAAAAGAAAAAGATGCCGCCTCTAAAAAACGCTTAGAAATACTGGAAGAAGAAATTGGCGAGCTTGAAAAAGAATATTCCGATTTAGAAGAAACATGGAAAGCTGAAAAAGCCATGTTACAAGGTTCGGCAAACATCAAAGAAAAGCTCGAACAAGCCAAAACTGAATTGGAAGCTGCACGGCGGATTAATGATTTAGCACGAATGTCAGAATTACAATATGGCATTATTCCCGCGCTGGAAAAACAACTCAGTTTAGATGCCACTGGAGAAACACCCAAAACCAGCTTATTACGCAACAAAGTGACGGACGAAGAAATTGCCGAAGTAGTATCTAAATGGACAGGTATTCCCGTGTCTAAAATGATGGAAGGTGAAAAAGACAAATTATTGCGCATGGAAGAGTATTTAAATCAGCGCGTGGTCGGACAAAACGAAGCTCTGAAAGCCGTAAGCAACGCCATTCGTCGTTCCCGTGCAGGTTTATCTGATCCCAATCGCCCCAATGGTTCGTTTTTATTTTTAGGTCCAACAGGCGTGGGTAAAACCGAACTGTGCAAAGCTTTAGCTGAATTCATGTTTGATACCCCCGATGCAATGGTGCGTATTGATATGTCCGAATTCATGGAAAAGCATTCTGTGGCGCGATTAATTGGCGCACCTCCTGGTTATGTTGGCTATGAAGAAGGCGGTTATTTAACCGAATTAGTCAGACGCAAACCGTATTCCGTGATACTGATGGATGAAATTGAAAAAGCCCATCCCGATGTGTTTAACGTATTATTGCAAGTGTTAGACGATGGACGCTTAACCGATGGGCAAGGCAGAACGGTAGATTTTAGAAACACCATTATCGTAATGACTTCCAATCTGGGTTCAGACATTATTCAATCGCTGTCAGGTGAGGCGTTGTATAGCGTGATGAAATCGTCAGTTATGGATATAGTCACCTCAAAATTCCGCCCCGAATTTATCAACCGTATTGATGAAGCAGTGGTGTTCCATTCTTTAACTCGCGAACACATCCGCTCTATTTCCAATATTCAACTGGGTTATCTACGCACCCGTCTTGCGGATCGCGATATAAGCATTGAATTCAGCGATTCCGCTTTAGATTTGCTGGGTGAAGCAGGTTTTGATCCTGTCTATGGCGCGAGACCGATGAAACGCGCTATTCAACAGCAACTGGAAAACCCGCTGGCACAAGCCATACTCTCAGGGCATTTTGTCGCGGGCGATACCATTAAAGTGGATGTTGAGCATGAGGCGTTGCGATTTTTAAAGCAGTAGGTTTGTAAAGAAGTGGCGGGCATCTGCTCGCCACGGCTTGCCGAACTGTTGATAAGTGTAGGAATGCGAGCTTTGCTTAACTTAATGCCAGTAACACTATGCTTTTTTTACAAATTCTGATTTCAACTGCATTGCGCCGATACCATCAACTTTACAATCAATGTTATGGTCGCCATCGATGAGACGGAGGATTTTAACTTTAGTGCCTACTTTGACAACTAATGATGAGCCTTTGACTTTTAAATCTTTAATTACCGTAACATTGTCACCATCTTGCAAGTTATTGCCATGTGCATCTTTTACGACAAGTTCTTGATCTGCGGTTTCTGCCGTTTCTTGCGCCCATTCGTATGCGCACTCAGGGCAAATATATAATTTATTATCTTCGTAAGTGTATTCTGAACCGCATTTTGGACATGGAGGTAAACTGCTCATCTAGGTATCCTTAAATAATTGAATGATAGTGGGACACCATGTAGTTAATGCGTCCCAAAATGGCGGCTATTGTAACCTGTTATCGCTTGTAATAAATTTTGCTTAGCGTTATCTCTGATAAAGGTTTTTCTGAATATAGTCAGAAAAACGATAGTTAATGACTACGTTATTCTCTAAATGTGCCGCGCCTTGAATCATATCCAAGCAACTGAGACTGTTGCAGAAGCATTTAAACGGCTGGGACATTAACCATTCTGTCGATGGGTAAAAAAAACTGATTTCTTCATTTTTAGCTATCTCCTTAATGGCAATAATCTCACCTTTCTTGGTATCGAAAAACGTATTAGGTTCGCAACTGTGATTGGTATATTGTAAAAACTCTGGAAAAAGATGAATGTGTTTATTTTCATCAATTTGCACTGAAAGATAGGTTGGCTGTTGAAGGTATTCTTTAGCACTAAAAACCTGCACTATCGAATCAATTGGAAAATGTTTCACTGCTTTTATAGCGTAATGCCTATTTGCTGGATTATAAAATACGGTTAAATTTTCAGACACATCGATGCTTTTTTTCATGGTCATTTTTTTCCCCTAGAAGTTACGCATTTTGTGAGGGTTCAAATGTTACATAACTCACATAAAACCAATGAAGTCAAGCAGAGCTTGAAGGTAGGTATTTCCAAGCCAGAACTTGGGAGCGAGAAAAGCCGTTTGCCCACCCTTGTATGATTAAAACTACTCAAAATCAATCGAATAAGTCGAAAGAATAACGAG
>JBAXNR010000117.1:0-10580 GCA_037133675.1 Methylococcales bacterium | reverse complement strand
CTCATTTCGGCTAAATTTATAATAATATCAAATCACTCACTGTTTATGACTACCCACAATATTATTTACTGTGTCAGGAGATATGTAGCCACGACTCAGCATGGATGCCAGTTTTGCTCTATTGGCTTTTTGGGCAAAAAAAGCATTGTCGTCTGCTGCCTGGTCGTTTCTGTCTATGGCAATTGCCTAGTGAACATTGGCTTTATCCTGTTGCAAAATAGCGGCAGCGGTTGTTAAGCGGTCGCCATTACTATTAAAGTGATCCTGTTCACCTAATTCAGCAATGTAAGTTTCTATGGGGTGTTCATCATCGGCTGCGGAATCGAGTTCTGCCTGCGATAAAGGACTTATTAGAATTAAAACAAGTGAGAGTAGTATTTTTTTCATTATGCACCTTTAAAAAAAATAGGATTAACAGAATTCTGTGTGGCTAATGTGTGTAGACTTTCAGAAAATCCACATTGATTCTAGCTATAATTTAAGACCGTGTGCTATGGCAGATTTGACAGCTTGACGTGAGAGAATTTATCGTTTATTGTCAAGGTATTCCATAACTTAGCCAGCCTAGGCATAGTCAGTTGGTGAAAAGCATATTTATTTAATCAGTGATAATACTAATCACAGTGGCAATGTAATCGGTTTATCCCCAGAACTGGCGTTTGAAAATCAAAAACTGCATTTGATGCTTGCCCATCAAGACGAAACCATAGCGTATCTAAAGCAGGAAATTATCTATTTAAAAGAAAAGCTAGAGCCTTGCAAAACAAAGGCTTGATTTTGGACGATGTAAAGCAAGCAGAGCTTGCAGTCCTGATACGGTTGTTAAACAAAACGAGGATTAATGATGGCAGTTGGACAGTGTGATTTTCCTATTATGCCCAGTATTGCAGGGATAACTTTAGGGACGGCGTGTGCGGGTATTAAGCAAACCGTTAGAGATGATATTTTATTGCTTCATGCGGTTGAGGGTTCAAGTTGCGCAGGAGTGTTTACCCAAAATGCGTTTTGTGCCGCACCTGTTCATGTTGCAAAAGCCAATCTTGCCCACGCGCCACGCTGGTTTTTGATTAATTCGGGTAATGCCAATGCTGGAACGGGTGACAAAGGAATGCAGGCTGCATTAACTTCTTGTGCCGAATTAGCCAAGCTGACAGGTGATAAGGCAAATCAAGTGTTACCGTTTTCTACGGGGGTGATTGGACAATTGTTACCTGTTGCAAAAATTACTGCCGCTTTGCCTAGTGCGATTGCCCAGCTTAATAGTGATAATTGGGATAATGCCGCTAAAGCAATTATGACCACCGATACTTTCCCTAAAGGCGTATCTAAAACCATTTCTATTGCTGGTGAAACTATCACTGTTAATGGTATATCGAAAGGCGCGGGCATGATTCAGCCTAATATGGCGACCATGCTGGGTTTTATTGCCACCGATGCCAACATTCAACAACCGCTATTGCAACAGTGTTTAGCTCTTGCCGTTGAACAGTCGTTTAACCGCATTACTGTTGACGGTGATACTTCGACTAATGATGCTTGTGTCATTATGGCAAGTGGTCAAAGTGCCGCGCCTGAAATTACTGCTGATTCGGCGCATTATCAGGTATTTGCCGATGCTTTGATGAGTGTTTGTAAACGCTTGGCAGAGTTGATTATTCGAGATGGCGAAGGCGCGACTAAGTTAATCCGCATTGTGGTAGAAGAAGCATTACATGATGAAGAAGCGGTGCGCGTTGCCAAAACTATTGCGCATTCGCCGCTGGTTAAAACCGCGTTTTTTGCCAGTGATCCCAATTGGGGGCGGATTCTGGCGGCTGTTGGACGGGCTGGCGTAGAAAATATGGTGTTGGAAGATGTCCAATTATATTTGGATGATGTGTGCATTGTTAGAAATGGCGGCTGTGCTGATGATTACACCGAAGCCGCTGGGCAAGCGGTGATGAATCAGCAGGAAATTACCGTGACGGTTAAATTAGGGCGCGGAACGGCAATACAAGAAGTATTAACCTGCGATTTTTCTTACGATTATGTGAAAATCAATGCCGAATATCGGACGTAAGCTGAAGTTCAATAGCTTTAGCTATTGGCTAGAAAACAGCTAAAGCTGTTTTACTCCCATGAAAATGTGTGTGGCAGTTGGTGTTATCAAAAATCCCCAAGGACGAATCTTAATTGCCTTGCGTGATGACGCACGTCATCAAGGCGGTTTGTGGGAATTTTCAGGCGGCAAAATTGAAAGCAATGAAACCGCTGAACAAGCCTTAAAACGTGAACTCAAAGAAGAATTAGCAATTGAGGTGCTTAGCGCGACTCCGTTAATCACTATCAACCATTCATACCCCGATAGAGTCGTACAATTAAAGGTATTTTTGGTGGAGCAGTTTGCAGGTGAAGCGCACAGTGCAGAAGGACAACGCATTGAATGGGTTAATGTGCAGGACTTAAAGCACTACGATTTTCCTGCCGCAAATCTTCCCATTATCACCGCAGCACAATTGCCACCGTATTATTCCATTCTCGATGACAGTGAGCCGTCGCTATTAGCGGCTAATCTACAAACACTATTGACTAAGGGTTTGAGGCTGATACAAGCCCGTTTGAAAAACTTATCAGCCGAAGCTAGCCACGCGTTTATTCAACAAGCGTATCCCTTGTGCCAACAACATGGCGCGTTACTGCTCATCAATTCAGCCGTTAAACAAGTGGATAATCTGGCAGATGGACTGCATTTAACCAGCGGTGATTTAATGGCATTGCAATCACGCCCTACTCATAGCCAATGGTTAGCCGCTTCTTGTCATAACCGTGAACAACTCCAGCACGCTGAACAAATCGGAGTAGATTTTGTAGTACTCGCGCCCGTGTTAGCCACCCAAACTCACCCCGACACCGCACCACTCGGCTGGCAACAATTCGCCGAACTGGTGAATCAATGCAATCTCCCTGTGTACGCGCTAGGCGGTCAAACCCTAGCTGATTTAACCACCGCACAACAAGCAGGCGGTCAAGGCATAGCGGCTATTAGGGCTTTTTTGTAGGTTCGTGAACCTGATTTAAGCGTCATCGAAAATAGGCGTTTTTGACAAACCGCTGCATAGTCTCACCATAGAATGACTTTGTTTTGGCAATTTATTTCATTCTATATGACTTACTCATAGACAACTGAATCATGTTGAGTTATTGTCTGGACTGAGAAAGCAGAACGTGTGAGTGCTTGCTCATGGTCACTGGAATCCATAATTAAAGCGTGTTTGTCACTCACATAATTCATAAACACTCCCTCCGCATTTTTAATTTTTAGGAGTTTTTCAATGTCCCCATTCAATAACACTACAGCAAGAAAAACATTATCTTATCCAATAATATTTATCTGTTTATTTTTATTCAATAACACATTATTTGCAGACGATAGTTGTACGGGTGACTGTATTAATGGACACGGAGAAATTACCTTAGGTAATGGCGATAAATATGAAGGTGAATTTAGAAATGGTAATCCAGATGGACAAGGAATCTACAGATTAGCTAATGGTGATAAATATGAAGGTGATGTTAAAAATGGTAAGCCAGACGGAAAAGGAAAACATAGATTAGCCAATGGCGATAAATATATCGGTGAATTTAAAAACGGTAAACGTGAAGGTAAAGGTACAATTACTTTAACTAATGGCGATGAATATATCGGTGAGTTTAAAGACGGTAAGCCAAACGGCAAAGGAACGTATAATTCAGCCAACGGAGATAAATATGTAGGTGAGTTTAAAGACGGTAAGCAAGACGGCAAAGGAACGTATAATACAGCCAATGGTGATGAATATAGTGGTGAGCTTAAAGGCGGTAAATTCGAGGGGCAAGGCACATTCACTTATAAAAATGGCGATAAATATATCGGTGCATTTAAAAACGGTAAACGTGAAGGTCAAGGATTATTTACTTATAAAAATGGCGATAAATATGAAGGCGAATTTAAAAACGATATGTCTGACGGAAAAGGTAATTTTAGCTACGCCAATGGTGACAAATATGAAGGTGAATTTAAAAGCGATAAAGCCGAAGGACAAGGCACATTTACTTACTCAAATGGCAAAAAATATACAGGCGAATTTAAAGAGGGTCAGCCTGTAAAAACGTCCAAATGATTCTCTAATATTCAGGAGTCCAATAGCTTCAGCTATTGGCAAAAGTCAGTATCTATAAAAAGAAACAGATAACATCCCTTAAAGCGATGTTATCTGTAACCGCTTGATTTATCGTTAATCTAGTTATTTTTCTAACCCAATAAAATCCCACACCTGATGTGAGAAGGTGGCATCTTTATGCTCTGCAACAGGCGGACCATTTGGGTAGTTGAGTTCATAAACGCGGGCAGCATCTTGAGCCAAATCAGTCATACCGAGATTATTATAAGCTTCCTGCATGACCTCTAAGGCATAAGGTACAGCGGGCGTACCTTGATAGTGTTCAACGACACCTGATGCACGACTCGCGGCAGCGACATAAGCTTTTCGTTTGATGTAGTAACGGGCAATATGAACTTCGTGCATGGCTAGGTTGTTTCTGACTGCAATCATCCGCAATTTGGCATCAGGCGTGTATTTGCTGCTAGGAAAACGCTCGACCAATTCTTTGAAATTATTGTAAGAGGTTTGGGCTTTGCTTTGATCACGCTGTGCAGTATCAGTAGGTAAAAAGCGATCAATAAATCCGATGTCACGGTTATAATTAGACAAGCCTTTTAGGTATAAAGCATAATCAACCCCTACGCTACGCGGATTCATTTTAATGAATCGATCAGCCGTTGCTACAGATTCTTCATACTTGGCCGCCTTGTAATAAGCGTACGCTAAATCGAGTTCGGCTTGCGAAGAACCTTCACCAAAGGGATAGCGAGTTTGAATGGCTTCGTAGAGTTTGACGGCTTTTTCATAACTGCCAGCATCGAGAGCGGCTTTAGCTTCGTTACGAAATTTGCCCACATCCCAGCCAACATATTCGTCTTCAGATGAAGCAGAGTCGCCAGAAAATAAATTGCTCAACGTTGAACAACCTGTTTGTGTTAGGCTTAAAAAGCCGATAAATAAAAATTTTATTAAAATTAATCGCATGATGCTCGTGACACGTTGTAACATTAGGGGTTTTCTCGCCGAATGAATGGCTGACTATCGTGCGAGTATAACTTAACTATGTGTTATTCAGAAGAACTTGTTATGACAAAATTAATGGAAGAAGTGCCTTACGAAATGGCAGGAATGCGTTTAGATCAGGTACTTGCAGAACTATTTGCGGATTATTCTCGCAGTAAATTACAATCATGGGTTAAATCAGGACGCGTCCAAGTCAATGGTTTAACGCTAAAAGTGAAAGATAAATTGGACGGTGGCGAAATTATCACCCTTGATGCGGAAGCAGAAGTGGTTATTCATGCTGAACCTGAAAAAATTCCCTTGGATATTGTGTTTGAGGACGAGAGTTTACTCATCGTTTTCAAACCAGCGGGCTTAGTGGTGCATCCTGCTGTGGGCAATTGGAGCGGCACATTAATGAACGCTTTGCTCAATCATAATGCTAATCTGGAAACTTTGCCCAGAGCGGGCATTATTCATCGTCTTGATAAAGATACCAGCGGCTTATTGATGATTGCCAAAACTTTGCAAGCACACAATAGCCTGACGCAACAATTGCAAGAACGTAGCATCACCCGTGAATATCTGGCGATTAGCCGTGGACGCATGACCGCAGGTGGAACAATCGATGAACCTATCGGCAGACATCCTCAGGATCGTTTACGTTATGTAGTACGCGAATCGGGCAAAGAAGCGATTACCCATTATCGGGTGGTACAGCGATTTACTCGTCACACCCTGATTCGAGTGAAATTAGAAACAGGACGCACCCATCAAATTCGTGTCCATCTGGCGCATATTCGTTTTCCGTTGTTGGGTGATCCTATGTACGGTGGACGCTTTCAAATGCCACCGAATTGCAGTGAGCTATTAGAAAAAGAATTGCGTAGCTTTAAACGCCAAGCCTTACACGCAGAAAAACTCGGTTTGCTACATCCTGTTACCAATGAATACATGGAATGGGAACAACCCATGCCTGATGATATGATTCGATTACTCGCCGCATTGGCTGATAATGAACAAGAATAAGCATTGGCTCACACCAGATTGGCCCGCACCCGCTAACATTCATGCTGCCACTACGCTACGCACAGGTGGTGTCAGTGTCATGCCTTACGATAGTCTTAATCCTGCTACTCATGTCGGTGATGATGCGAACTGTGTGCGTGAAAATCGTCACCGCATTAAAACCATGCTGGCGTTACCTGCCGAACCTGTTTGGTTAGAGCAAACCCACAGTAATCTTGCTATTGATGCTGGGCAAGCTACCACACTGCAACAAGCGGATGCCAGTGTTACCAATGCAGCAGGTGTGGTATGTGCAGTAATGACGGCTGATTGTTTACCGTTATTAATCTGCTCTACCGATGGCAAAAAAATCGCCGCTATTCATGCAGGCTGGAAAGGTTTATTGGCGGGTATTGTTAGCAATACCTTAGCCGCATTAGCTATCACCGATGTATTAGTGTGGTTAGGTCCTGCTATCGGTGCAGATTGTTTTGAAGTGGGTGCAGAAGTGCGTACCGCATTTGTGGAAAAATTCTCCCCGTTTACCGCTGGTTTTACCCAAACCAGTGAACACAAATATCTTGCCGATATTTACCAACTGGCGCGAATTGAACTGGCGGCGCGGGGTGTTGAAGCGGTTTATGGCGGTGATTTTTGCACGTTTACTGACAACGAACGTTTTTATTCTTATCGCCGTGAATCACAAACAGGGCGTATGGCAAGCCTGATCTGGAGAACATAAGGACTGTGAATTTACTGTTATACATTATTATTTTTACCGCCGTCGGTGGGGTACTCAGTGTCCTCGCGGCGGGTGTGTTTTTATTATTACCCGACCAACAGCGCAACGCGGTATTACCGCACGGCATTAGTTTTGCCATTGGCGCGTTATTAGCGGTTGCTTTTTGGGGCTTAATTCCAGAAGCCTTTGAAGCTGTTAAACCTGAACAATTTCAATCCCTGTCTGGCACTATTCTCGTCGGCATACTGGGCTTTTTTGTGCTGGAAAAATTACTCATTTGGCGACATTGTCATTTTGGTGAATGTGAAGCGCACGGTGATGATGAACATATTCACGACCATGACCACGCACACAGTCATCATCACGGCATTGCAAAATCGGCAGGGGCGTTGATTATCATCGGTGACAGCATTCACAATTTTGTCGATGGAGTGTTGATTGCAGCGGCGTTTTTAACCGATGTGCAGTTAGGTATCGTCACCAGCTTAGCAGTTGCCGCCCATGAAATTCCACAGGAAGTGGGCGATTTTGCAATTTTATTACAAAGCGGTTATGGCAAAGGCAAAGCGTTGTTTTATAACGTGCTGGCGAGTTTAACCACGGTTATCGGTGGCGTGTTAGCGTATTTTAGCTTAGCTGATTTGCACGCCAGTTTGCCGTATTTTCTGGCACTTGCCGCCTCCAGTTTTATTTATATCGCGGTTGCCGATTTAATTCCATCTCTGCATAAAAAGACTGATATGAAAGCGTCATTAGGGCAAATTGCCTTGATTACGGCGGGGGTGTTGTTGATTTGTACGCTTCATGATATTGCGCACCATGTGGAGTTAACGTAGAGACAATCATGAGTGATAACAATAATTTGCCACAAAATATAGACAGTGATGATGACTGGCTGGAAGAGTTGATTGATTGGGCAGATGAACATCGTATTCAGGATTACTATTATGATGATTATATATTCCTGTGCTGGTTTGGTTTTCCGCGAGATAAACAAACCATTTTAGCGATGACGGAGTTGAATTTAGAAAATAGCAATCTTTACGAATTGCCAGATGCAATTGGCAAGCTGACAAATTTGACAGAATTGAATTTAGAGTGCAATCAACTTAGCAAACTACCAGATTCTATTGGTAATCTGACGAATTTGACTGCCTTTTCCTTAGCATACAATCAATTCACCGAGCTACCAGACTGTATTGGTAAACTGACGAATTTGACATTTTTATCTTTAATGGGAAACAAGTTTACTGGACTTCCTGAATTTATTGGCAAACTGACAAATCTGACTATATTGGATTTAAGAAATAATCAGCTCACCGAACTGCCAGACTCTATCGGCAAACTGACGAATCTGGATTATTTAACTGTATGGGATAACTGCCTTAGCAAATTGCCAGACTCAATTGGCGAGTTGACAAATTTAACTACGTTAACTTTAGTGGGAAACCTACTCACTGAATTGCCCGATTCAATTGGCAATTTGTCAAATTTGAAGGACTTAGATTTAGGGAAAAACCAACTCACTAAACTGCCAGATTCTATTAGCAAGCTGTCCAATTTGACTGAGCTTAATATCAGAAAAAATTTCATTAAATCGCTACCACCTAAATTAAGCCATCTTCATGACATAACTCGATTCGATTAATGTTGGGGTAAGCCTGAAGCGAACCCCAACAAAAACAAGCGACTATGTATAAATGTTGGGGTTCGTACCTCACCCCAACCTACAGACTACAGACTACGGACTGGGTTTTGATCTCAATCAAGCCATAATCAAGTTATAACATTCGGCTCAGTTCTGCCCGTACGTTGTTTAACTTGGCAAAACTGTTCCGCCAGTTCAATTAAATCCGCTAACGCTACTTGTGCATCTTGGTCATGTTTAGTGGCATCGGGTTCAAATTTTTCCAAGTAAATGCGTAAAGTTGCGCCGACTGTCCCTGTGCCTGACAATCTAAACACAATGCGTGAACCATTGGTAAAACCAACGCGTACCCCTTGATTGTTGCTGACACTACCATCTATGGAATCGTGATAGCTGAATTCATCGGCGAATTTCACGGTGTATTCACCAAAGGTTTTGCCCGCTAACTCAGATAATTGAGCGCGTAAATGCTCGACAATGCCATTCGCTATGGGGGTTTCAATGGCTTCATAATCGTGACGGCAATAAATATCGCGTCCAAATTTTTGCCAATGTTCATGAACAATATCAGCAACTGATTGGCGTTTTTTGGCGACTAAATTCAACCAAAATAAGATTGCCCATAGACCGTCTTTTTCACGGACATGATTTGAACCTGTGCCAAAACTTTCTTCACCGCACAGGGTGATTTTGCCCGCATCTAGCAAGTTACCAAAAAATTTCCAACCTGTGGGTGTTTCATAGCAAGGGATGTTATAATTTGCCGCAACACGGTCAACCGCTTGACTGGTTGGCATAGAACGGGCAACGCCACTTAAGCCAGCTTTATAGGCGGGAATTAAATGCGCATTAGCCGCCATAATTGCCAAGCTATCGCTGGGGGTGACAAAAATTTGACTACCCGTAATCATGTTTCTATCACCATCGCCATCGGAAGCCGCGCCAAACGTCGGTGCATCAGCACTAAACATACGTTCAGCCAGCTCGTGGGCATGGGCTAAATTAGGATCAGGATGATGTCCGCCAAAATCTTCTAACGGTTCGGCATTAATGACGGATTCGGGACTTGCACCCAGCAGTTCAACCAAAATTCGCTTCCCATAAGGCCCTGTAATGGCACTCATCGCATCGAATAACAAGGTGATATAGCCAGAACTGATACTTTGTTTCAATAACGGAAAGTCAAAAATCGATTCCATCAATTCAGCATAATCACTGACAGGGTCAATAATGGTGATATTAAAACCGTCAATTTGTTGTGTGCCAATAGTGTCTAAATCCACATCATCCATGATCGCGATTTTATAATTATCAATCACTTGGCTACGCGCATAAAACGCATTGGTGTCTTTTTCAGGGGCAGGGCCACCATTACCTGAATTGTATTTGATACCAAAATCTTCGTCAGGACCACCAGGGTTATGACTAGCAGATAAGATTAATCCGCCGAATGCGTGATATTTTCTAATGATATGTGAAGCCGCTGGCGTAGACAGCAAGCCACCTTGTCCTATAATTAAACCACCGAAACCATTAGCTGCGGCCATTTTAATAATGATTTGTATCGCTACTCGGTTAAAATAGCGACCGTCTCCGCCCAGAACTAGGGTTTTTTCGGTAATTTCTTCTAGTGAGTCGAAAATTGATTGAACAAAATTCTCCAGATAACCAGACTGTTGAAACACTTTAACTTTTTTTCGTAGTCCAGAGGTACCTGGATTCTGGTCGGAATAGGGTTGAGTTGTGATAGTTTCTATTTGCATGTTTGATCCTTAATGCGACAATTAACGTGGGTGGTGGAATAAAGTACACCAAAACTCTTTTTCAGTGTAGATTTTAATTTATGTTACGAGCTTGTATATTAGTGTGTTGTGGTTTTTTCTCTTTTGCAGTTAATGCAAATAATCCTGTTCCAGTGAATATATTCGGTTATATTCCAGCGAATGCAGTTAGCCGTGTTCCAGCAAATGTAGTTAGCTCTGTTCCAGCGAGTGCAGTTAGCCATGTTCCTGCGAATGTAGTCAGCTCTGTTCCAGCGAGTGCAGTTAGCCGTGTTCCT
>JBAXNR010000116.1:0-10599 GCA_037133675.1 Methylococcales bacterium | reverse complement strand
CTCATTTCGGCTAAATTTATAATAATATCAAATCACTCACTGTTTATGACTACCCTAATTTTTTGCTAAGAACTTATAGCACGATAGGATGGACTGAGTTTTTAAGGTAATTTATATGCGCTTGCCCTGACAATGTTTGCAGTTAGATTTAACACAAATAGTAGGTCGAGTGGGTAACAGTCCACTCGACCATATTGACTACTCTACCTCAGCCAATTTACTGTTATTCATAGAATAAACAAAATACACAATCAAACCAATAACCAGCCAAACGACAAAACGCAACCAAGTAATCGCGGGTAAAAAGCCCATTAACGCGCCACACGATAACATTCCCAATACAGGAAATAACGCACCAAACGGGGCTTTAAAAGGACGGTGCATATCGGGTTTGGTAATACGCAACACAATAACGCCTAAACATACCAGTACGAATGCCGCTAATGTACCGATATTAACCAGCTCCGCTAAATCACCCAGCGGTATAAAACCTGCAATCAAGGAAATAATAATGCCGCATAGCACAATTACGCGCACAGGTGTTTGGGTTTTAGGATTGACTTCACTAAAGAATGGCGATAGTAAACCATCCCGCGACATGGCAAAAATAATGCGCGTCAAGCCGTAATACAATACCAGCATCACGGTAGTCAGACCTGCAATAACACCAGTGGCAATCAATGCCGAAGCCCAATCATAACCCAGTAAGAAAAGCGCGTGCGCGACAGGAGAGGACACATTTAAATCTTTGTAATTAACTACGCCTGTGAGCAAGCCTGATACGATAATATAAATGAGGGTACAAAATACCAAGGAAGTGACAATACCAAACGGCAAATCACGTTGTGGATTTTGAGCTTCTTCAGCGGCTGTTGATACCGCATCAAAGCCGACATAAGCAAAAAACACTAACGATGCACCCGCTAATACACCTGTGGTTTTACCATCGGGTAAGGTTTGAAACCAGCCAAAGGGCATAAACGGATGCCAGTTTTCAGGATGGACATTGAATGCCGCGACACCAATAAAGATACTGATAGTAATCAACTTAACCACCACCATTGCGTTATTAGCTTTGGCACTGTGTTTGACACCCATAATTAACAAGCCCATTAATAATAGAATAATGACTGAGGCAGGTAAATTAATAATGCCACCCATTTTGGGAGCTTTGGTTAATACTTCGGGTAAGGGAAAACCAATAGCCGTGAGTGCGTTATTAAAATAACCTGCCCACCCATTTGCTACCGCAGCCACCGAAATACCATATTCCAACAATAAATCCCAACCTATAATAAACGCAATGACTTCACCAAACGCGGCATAACTGTAACCATACGCACTGCCGCAACCACCAACCGAAGCCGATAACTCTGCATAAGACAATGCGGCAAACGCACACGCAAGTCCTGCAATAATAAACGACAGCATTACCGCAGGTCCTGATTGTGTTGCCGCTGCAATACCCGTCAACACAAAAATACCCGTGCCGATAATTGCGCCAATGCCCAGAAAGGCTAAATCCCATTTTGATAAGCAGCGTTTAAGACCATTATCTACGCTCTCAACCTCCGAAGTAACGTGTTTGGTACGAAATATTTGCAGTGCCATAATGAAAGCTCTCGTGTGTGATTGCATAAGAAAGAACTGGATTATAACGCACAGCCTTCAACAGCAACACTCAAAGCACTGTGCTAAATTAGTATTTACTCTGATACCTTGTCAAATTAGTTGCTATGACGGCTCTTGATGTCAATACGAATGGACTGGCAACTGGTTCAGTTTGGATTGCTTAATTCGGGCAAGCTAACGGATACCTACCCTAGGTGGGAAGTCATCGCCATTACGTTAAGAGACTGTGAAAGTATTATCTATTTAGCTAAAAAACACCGTCATTCCAGCATGGATGCTGGAATCCAGTCACAGGGAGAGCGTAGCGAGGGTTTTGAAACTGTGTGTAAAATAATATTATTTATAATCATGCGGTTACCATCCTTGGCACTGGATTCTGGCATCCATGCCAGAATGACGGGTTTGAATATTGTTGCGTCTAATAACGTAGTTTGCTTGATATTATGAATACTTTCACAGTCTCTTAAGCCTTCCAACACGGTCAGCTTATTCGTGGTACAAACTTAGGTTTGTACCCTCATCAACAAGGCCTCTCTGCCTTACTAAAATACGCCCACTACACACTGAATTAAGATAAAACAGCCGCATAATCATTCCGAATGGGTATTTTATATACCCATTTTATACCCAAAAATACCCCATTCTGGTTGCTTGATTTTTCTGATTTTTCGTAGGAAAATTCCCATATTTATTATAAGTAGTATTTTTTATATGGTCTAATGTATTCCACTATTCAAAGCTAAACCTAGCGTAAGTTAGGGACAGAAAGTCACGAATCCAACGTATTTGGAAAGTCGAACTGCCGAAAGGGCGACAGCGTTAATGTCACACAAGGGCTTTTATGATTTCAAATTTATTGGGAGACGTGTCATGTCAGACTCAATCTTTAACATCCCTGTTACCGATCCCTTCGGTTTAACAGACTCAAGTATAACTTCTGCTGATATGAGTGGCGATAAACCTATCTACACTCTTGAGCAGATTACCACTCAACTAACAACGTCTTGGAGTAGTGTAGATAATGCGCCTCGATTGTGGGCAACGACGGCTACGTCTGATACACCTCTGGATAACATCACTTTCGGCATTAATACCAGCAATCCTACTAATGCTCAACCACCCTCCTCGGAAGGTGGTGATGGTTTTTTAGACCCCATGACGGTTTTACAAGTGGTAACGGCGCAGCTTTCTTTTCAACTCTGGGATGATTTGATACTCAGTAATTTAGTTGAAAGTGGAGGAGCAGGGGCAAATATCACGCTAAATTACTCCAGTGCTACTATCGGTAATATAAACTATACGACACCTTGGTTAAACCCCACATCAACATCTCCAAAGGTTATAGAGGCAGCACAAGTCTGGTTATCGTCAAATCAGAATAGTAATGCTGATTCAGGGATGATAAACGGCGGTTTTGGATTCAACACCATGATACATGAAATTGGTCATGCTTTAGGACTTTCGCATCCTGGAGTCTATAGCATGTGGTCACAGACTCCGCCTACTTATGCTGACGATGCGGTATTTACTCAAGACAATCGTCAATACACTGTCATGTCATATTTTGGTGGCTACGATATTACAGCAAATGCGTGGGTTCAGGATGGAACATATACTAACTATTTGTATCCCCAAACACCGATGGTTTATGACATTGCTGCTATTCAATCGCAATTGCTGTATGACGCGGATAC
Source organism: Methylococcales bacterium (assembly GCA_037133675.1). Taxonomy (GTDB): domain Bacteria; phylum Pseudomonadota; class Gammaproteobacteria; order Methylococcales; family Methylomonadaceae; genus UBA4132. The sequence goes on along the minus strand of JBAXNR010000116.1, from coordinate 7,273 downwards.
TACAACCCGCACAGGCGACACTATTTATGGTTATAACTGCAATTTTGCAGTTACCGATATAGAAAAGTCTATTTTTGATTTTTTAACAAATACCACCCCTATTTTTACTATTTGGGATGCGGGTGGCAGTAATGACGCACTGGATTGTTCTGGATGGAATGGCAATCAGACCATTAATCTCACGCCTGGCAGTTACTCATCGGTACGCGGATTAAATTATAATGTCGGCATTGCTTTTGGCACAACGATTGAAAACACAATTGGCGGTATTGGTAACGATACCCTGATTGGCAACAGTGCCAATAATATTTTAAATGGCGGTATTGGCACAGACACTGCCATTTACGGTGCTTGGGCAAACCACACCGTAACAGGCAACTCAACCAGCGCGACCGTCAGCGACTCAACGGGGGCTGACGGTACGGATACCCTCACTAGCATTGAATATTTAACCTTTAATAGCGTTACCGTGACTACAAAAGAGGCAGTGAATGACGCGCCTGTTGGTATGTCCGATAATAATGCCAGTGATGCTGTTATCGAAGCGGGTACAAATGTTGTGGGTGATAGCAGTGCTATCGGCAATGTGTTAAGCAATGACACCGATGCCGATAGTGCTTTAGGACTAGGCGAAACCAAAACCGTAAACACCGTCAACAATCAGAACACTAATGTTGGCAGTGCCGTAGCGGGGCTTTATGGTAGCCTTGTTCTGCTAGCCGATGGTAATTACACCTATACGCTGGACAACACCAAAACCGCAACCAATGCCTTGTCAACAGGGCAAGTGGTGGTCGATACCTTCACTTATACGCTTGTCGATGTTCACGGTGCAAGCAGTGCATCAACCACGCTGAGCATCAATATTACAGGCAGTGATGATACATCGTACACCTATAACGGGCATACTTATATGCTGACTAACTCGTCGTCTCTCAGTTGGCAACAAGCGGAAACTCAAGCGGTCAGTTTGGGTGGTCATCTGGTCACAATTAATGATGCCGCTGAACAAGCATGGCTAGCAAGTACCTTTCCAACTGGCGGGTGGATAGGTTATACCGATCAAGTAACAGAGGGGGTATTCCAATGGATTAGCGGTGAAACAGCTACTTATACTCATTGGTATCTAGGTGAACCTAATAATGGTCAAAACCAGTATGAGGAAGATTATGCACATATGTACTCTGGTGGCTGGTGGAATGATGGTGCTACTATAGGCAATCTGGGGTTATTAGCGGGTATTATCGAAATACCCGACTCAGTTAATAACGCACCTGTCGCAAACAACGATACCTTAAGCGCGACGGAAGACACTCCGATCATTTATGCCGCCTCGCAACTATTAGGCAATGATACTGATGCAGACGGCAATCTTTTGAGCCTTGCCTCTGTTAGCAGTGGCACGAATGGAACGGCTGTATTAAGCCTTGACGGCAAAACGGTAACATTTACCCCGAACGAAAACTTTAACGGCGTGGCAAACTTTAGTTATCAAGCCAGTGATGGCACGTTGACCAGTAACAGCGCGACGGTGACGGTTAATGTAGCGTCAGTGAATGACGCGCCTGTTGGTGTGTCTGATAATAATGCCAGTGATGCTGTTATCGAAACGGGTTCAGGTGTTGCGGGTGATAGCCGTGCGGTCGGCAATGTGCTAAGCAATGACACCGATGCCGATAGTGCTTTAGGGCTAGGCGAAACCAAAACCGTAAATACCGTCAATAATCAGAACACTAATGTCGGCAGTGCCGTAGCGGGGCTTTATGGTAGCCTTGTTCTGTTAGCCGATGGTAATTACACCTACACACTGGACAACACCAACACCGCAACCAATGCCTTGTCAACTGGGCAAGTGGTGGTCGATACCTTCACTTATACGCTTGTCGATGCTCACGGTGCAAGCAGTGCGCCAACTACGCTGAGCATCAGTATTACAGGTAGTAATGACGCGCCCGTAAATACCGCCCCCGTAGCAAACCCCGATGTTTTAAACGCGACTGAAGACTCCCCAATAATGACTGCCTATTTCTCTTCCTATCTGTTAGCTAATGACACCGATGCAGAGGGCAATCCATTGACCATCGCCTCTGTTAGCAGTGGCACAAATGGGACGGCGGTATTAAGTGCTGACCATAAAATGTTCACGTTCACCCCGAATGAAAACTTTAACGGCGTGGCAAACTTTACCTATCAAGCCAGTGATGGCACGTTGAACAGCAACACAGCAACGGTGACGGTTAATGTTGCCGCAGTTAATGACGCACCAAGTTTTGTTGCTACCCAGGTTATTTTCAGCGATAACTTTAACGCTGATAGTTTGGCGGGTAATCAAACAGCTTTTGCAGGCGGATGGACGGTTTCAAATGGTTCTGTCGATTTAATTGGTGAGCCTAATTACTTCAACCTCCTTCCTGGAAACGGAAGATATGTCGATCTTGATGGAACAACGGGGCAAGCTGGAATCTTCTCTAAGTCTCTAAATTTGACCGCTAGCACGACATATACGGCTCACTTTCAACTGGCTGGAAGTCACCGAGGAGCTAATGCTGATACTGTCGATGTGACTTTTGGTACTGCCAGTGTGTCTTATACGCTGGCTGCTTCTGATCCATTAACGACTTACTCAGTGACGTTCACGCCCGCTTCATCAGGCAATTATTCATTAAATTTCCATAATCTTGATAGTGGCGATAATATTGGAGCGATACTCGACAATGTATCAGTGAGCAACACTAATTCTGCCTCAACTGACACGGTCAGTTATATCGAAAATGGCGCGGCTGTCGTTTTAAATCCCGCTATTAACGTTAGCGACATCGAACTTGATGCTGCCAATAATTACAACGGCGCGTCAGTTACGTTAGTTCGTCAGGGTGGTGCAAATGCTCAGGATGTTTTCACGGGTTCAGGCACATTAACACTTAGCAACGGCGCGGTAGTTCTCGATAGTACATCGGTTGGTAGTTACACCCAGGCGAATGGTGAGCTGGTTATCAGCTTTAATAATAATGCAACCAGTGCGAACGTTGACAATGTGTTACAAAAAATCGCCTATAGCAACTCCTCAGACACACCACCCACCTCAGTGCAAATTAACTGGACATTTAACGACGGCAATACGGGCGCACAAGGCTTAGGCGGCGCGTTAACGGCATTAAGTTCAACGGTTGTCAATATTACGGCAGTTAATGACGCACCAGAGGGTACAGACAAAACCGTAACTATTAATCAAGGCAGTTCTTATATTGTCACAGCGGCGGACTTTGGCTTTAGCGATCCCAATGATAGCCCAGCCAATGCGTTCTTGAACGTGATTGTTAGCAGCTTACCTGTAACGACTGACGGTGTTTATAAACTCGGCGGCGTTGATGTGGCTGTTGGGGCAATCATTAGCGTGACTGCCATCAGTGACGGAAAATTGGTATTTATACCAGCAACTAATACAAACGGCATAGGCTTAGGTGGTTTAGGCTTTAAAGTTCAAGATGATGGCGGCACGGTAAATGGTGGTGTTGATACTGATGCCACAGCAAACACGCTGAACTTTAACATCACGGCGGTCAGTCTCAATCATGCCCCCGTTCTTACCACGCCTGCAACGATTAATTATACCGACACGGCTTTTGTTGATAACTTTGCTACCGTGGCTGGGTCGTTGCTTGCTAGTGATGTTGATGTGGGTAATGTCTTAACTTATGGCATTGTCGGGGGAACAACTGGCAGTATTATTGACACAGTCGTTGCACACAATACATTCGGTGAGTTGACAGTCAATACGGTAACAGGTGCCTATCACTTTGATCCTAATAGTGCGGCTATTGAACCGTTAATTGCTAATGCAACCGATAGTTTTACCGTGACGGTATCAGATGGTCAACTGACCGACAGCAAGCCTCTTGATATTACGATTGTACAAAAAGGTATTACCGAATCACTCGGTAACGATACCCTCACAGGGACTTGTGGCAATGATAATTTTAATGGCTTAGCAGGTAATGACATTATTGTTGGTGGTGCTGGTAATGACACGATTAACGGCGGTGCAGGTGCAGATACTATGATAGGAGGTAGCGGCAATGACACTTACATCGTTGATAATGTCGGCGATGTAGTCAAGGAATCTAGTGGTAAAAACGATGATCATCACCATGATGAAGATAATGACCATTATCAGGGTAAAAACGACAGCTATCATCATGACGAAGACAACAACCAGCATCATGGTAAAGACGAAGACTATCATCATGGTAAAGACGATGAATATCATGACAGAGACGGTGATTATCAATGCACACAGCATCATGACCAAGGCGGTGTGGATACGGTTCATTCAAGCATCACCTACACCTTAACGGCTAATGTTGAGAATCTGATTCTTATGGGAACAATAGCGATAAACGGCACAGGTAATGAGCTAGATAATCAATTAACGGGCAATGATGCTAATAACATTCTGAGTGGTGGTGATGGCAACGACACCCTGACGGGCGGTAATGGTGCAGACACTCTCGTTGGTGGTCATGGTCGAGATACTTACAATCTTGCAGAAACAACCGCTGCTACTGATACCTTACAGATTGCGAAAGGCGACAGCTTGATTACTGGCTATGATAAAGCGTTCAGCTTTGCATTAGGGACAGGCACTATTAATACCGCAGGTATTGATAAGCTTGACTTAAACAGCACCCACATCGCGGCTAATACGGCTGGGGTCAATGGTGATAATTCAGGTATTATTCATAGTCATAGCATCAGCAACGGCATTATCAGCTTTGATGATGTCAACCGCTACCATGAGCCACTCACTATTACCGATGCTAACTTAGCCGATGTATTTAGCTATTTGCAAGCCAACATCTCAGGCAATAATATCGTTGCTTTTGTTTCCGACGGCAATACTTTTGTGTTCCAAGATGGCGGAGCGCAAGATACCTTAGTGGAATTAGTGGGTGTGACAGCTCACAGTGTCAATACATCTGGTTTAATGGCTGGTGCAGTTTGGATAGTGTAATACCTACTTTGTCTAAAATCAGCAAGCCCTGTAGCGTGGGCAAACGGCTTCGTAGTTTGTCCACGCTGAATTGGTATAATTAGCTGGCAAGCAAAAAGACGTGTGCATCGCCCTACGATAAAAACATAGTTCAAGTAGAATGGTCGCTACCAAACTGTTCAATTAAGCGGTGTCCAACCTAAACAATCAGACACCTTACCAATATTTAATAATACCTCGCCAACAAACCATGCCCTGTTTGCGTAGCGGGTAATGGTATTTTTACTTCATAACCGCCGCCTGAGGCTTCCTGCATTTCTTGTCCATACATTCCTTCCATACGTTCAACGGTAATATTTTGATTGCCTTCGGGTAAAATTAATTCTAGCGTATCACCAACTGAAAATTTATTTTTCACGTCGATAGTAGCTAAACCTGTTTCATTGTCATAACTGCGGATTTCACCACAAAATTGTTGTTGATGACTTTTGGAATAGCCATGTAAATAATTTTGTTGTTCGTGAGTGTGATGACGCTGATAAAAACCATCGGTATAACCCCGATTCGCAAGGTTTTCCAATACGCCGATTAACTCAGGTTGAAATGCGCGACCTGCTAACGCATCATCAATCGCTAATCGATAAGTTTGCGCAGTCCGCGCCACATAATAATGTGATTTGGTGCGTCCTTCGATTTTAAGGCAATCGATACCAATTTCAACTAAACGTTGAACGTGTTCAATGGCGCGTAAATCTTTTGAATTCATGATGTAAGTGCCATTTTCATCTTCCATGACAGGCAGTAATTCGCCTTTGCGCCCTTCTTCTTCGAGAAAATAAATGTTATCGGCTAAGGGATGACGTTCTGCACCGCCACAACTGGCGTTGCTAATATCGGACATAGATAACACCTCAGTCTTTTCAGTAGGCAACCAATCACCTTCGGCATTTTCTTGTGCGGGAATAGTGTCGTATTTCCAGCGGCAAGAATTGGTACAAGTGCCTTGATTCGGATCACGGTGATTAAAATAACCTGATAATAAACAACGTCCTGAATAAGCGATACATAACGCGCCATGCACAAACACTTCCAGTTCAGTATCTGGACAGCGTTGGCGAATTTCGGCAATTTCATCCAGCGATAATTCACGCGATAAAATAACCCGCTCCACGCCCATGCTTTTCCAAAAATTAACGCTGGCATAATTAACAGTGTTGGCTTGCACTGATAAATGTATCGGCATATCAGGATAGGTTTCGCGTACCATCATAATTAAACCAGGGTCTGCCATAATTAAGGCATCGGGTTTCATAGCGATGACAGGAGCAATATCAGCCATAAAAGTTTTCACTTTGGCGTTATGCGGAATTACATTGGTGGCTAGGAAAAACTTTTTGCCTAAGCGATGAGCTTCGTTAATTCCAATCGCTAAATTGTCGCTCAAAAAATCATTGTTACGCACTCTCAGACTATAACGTGGTTGCCCTGCATAAACGGCATCCGCGCCGTAAGCGAAGGCATAACGCATATTTTTAATAGTTCCCGCAGGAGAGAGTAGCTCGACTTGTTTCATAATGGTAGGTGATAATGAGTAATGTAGCCGCTATTTTAGCGTAACTAAGGTGTCAATAAACACTGTAATCGGTGTATGGCAATTTTGTGATGACTCACGCTATTATGTTAAACAGCAAACGGGCGTATAAACCTAAGTTTGTATTTTGCTTATTATTTCAAACACAGGTTAATTTATGAAACTGGTCACCTTTAGCTATCAAAATCAAACCCGAATTGGTGCAGTCGTCGATAACACGGTAGTTGATAGCCTTGGCAATGCTGATATTCCTAGCACCATGATTGAATTTTTAAGCGCGGGGGCTGAGTCCTTAGCCGCTATGCAGCAATTAATAAATAGCGGTCAACATAGAATCGCCTTAGCAGACGTAAAACTCAACGCACCGATACCCAGACCGCCTAAATATCTAGCGATTGCGTTAAATTATGCTGACCATATCAGCGAAACAAGCATGAATAAACCTGAATATCCTAATTTTTTCACCAAACAAAATACTTGCGTGATAGGCAGTGGCGATTTTATCCACCTACCTAAAGTGTCCGATAAATTAGATTATGAAGGTGAACTAGCGTTTGTGATTGGCAAACGTTGTCGTCATGTTCCTGTCGAAAAAGCGCGTGAAGTCATTGCAGGGTTTATGATTGCCAACGATGTTACGGCACGGCTTTCTCATAAAAATGTCATTGACATCTGGCATAATATAGCAACTT
>JBAXNR010000115.1:0-11323 GCA_037133675.1 Methylococcales bacterium | reverse complement strand
TTCCGCTTACCAAATCACCAGCAACATCAATTGTTCCACTCGCCACATTACTAGCAAAATTAACTGTTCCTTCCACTGCATCACAAGCAACATTAATTGTTCCGCTTACCAAATCACCAGCAACATCAATTGTTCCACTCGCCACATTACTAGCCAAATCAACCGTTCCTTCCACTACATCACAAGCAACATTAATTGTTCCTCTTATCGTATCACTAGCTAAATCAACCGTTCCTTCGACCACATCACTAGCAAAATTAACTGTTCCTTCCACTGCATCACATATAAAATCAAATAATCCCATTGTGTACTCCGAAATTTAAAATAAGAAAATTTTGAGCATTATCAAATCTTCACTAATACGATACAATCAAGCAAATCAGGTATTTTGTGGGTAGGGGCGGTATTTATGTCAGTAAATGAAAAAATAAGGTCAATTCGGGAAGCGAAAGGCTTAACACAAGAGCAAGTTGCTGAAAAATTGGGAGTTTCATCGAGTGTTTACGGTGACATTGAACGTGGGGAGAATGATCCAAAACTGTCAAAATTGAAAAAAATCGCCGAAGCATTTGAAATAGAATTATCTGAACTGGTGGATTTGACTGATAAAGGTAATTTAAACGTAACTTTTAATACTTGCACTCAGAAAAAGTTTTATATAGGCTCATCTAATGCTGAATTAGAAAAACAACAACTAATCAATGAATTAAAAGACAAAGAAATCACCATGCAACAACGCGAAATCGAAAATCTAAAAGAAATTATCGCTTTGCTGAAAAAAGAAGCCGTTTAATTTTATGCCAACCCTACTACTTCATGACGGTTTTAAATTTTTCTTTTACGCCAATGAGCATGAACCTAAACACGTTCATATCATGAAAGGCGGTGATTTTGCTAAAATTGAAATTGTTTCATTGAAAGTAGTTGATGATTACATGAAACCAAAAGATTTAAAAAAGGCGTTGGCAATCGTTAAACAACATCAAACTGATTTTGAGGAGAAATGGGATGCGTACTTTAGTTAAAGGTAAATCGGTGCATTTTGATGACCGTTATTTGCACGTTGAGCTTGAAGATGGGCGTGTGATTTTAACGCCCATGTCATGGTATAAAGAATTACAAACCGCCACTTTTAAACAACTGTCTGATTATCAATTTATTTGTCAAGGAACAGGTATTGAATGGGAGGCTTTGGATTATCACTTGAGTATTGAAAGTATGTTGTTATCACAAAGCAAACAGGAAGCGGCGTAATTAGCCGCTTATTTTTATCATGCAACAACGCGAATTGTTTTATCTGAACTCGTAAGTTAGGTTACGGCTATTATAGCCTAACCCAACCTCACAACACCTTGCCGAGCAACAATCTTGCCACTCACCGAAACAGACAACCAACAGTATTTTGACCAACACCACGCCCGCGAAAAAATCTGTGCGCGTTGGTTAAAAGCCCAAAGCAAAACCGTACGCAAACCGATTTTACTTGCTGCATTGGCAGGGATTATTAATGGCGTGGCGGTGATAGTACAGGCGGCGTTGTTAGCGAGTGTTTTACCTGTCCTAATTAGCGATGAGTGTTTAATGACTGCCAGTCCTTTAAAGGACTGGCAGTCATGCCCAATACAACCAAGCCATTATTTCATTGGCTTAATTGCCGTGTTTTTATTGCGTAGCGTCTGTGTTTACGCGCAACAAATTGCAGGCTTTAACGCAGGTGCGAAAGTTCGCACCGAAATAAGACGACAACTCACCGATACCTTTGCTTTAAACCCAGCGGCACTGAAACAGCAACAAAGCGGCGCGTTAGCGGCGGTTAGTCTGGAACAGGTAGACGCGCTGGCATTGTATTTTTCGCGTTATTTGCCGCAACAAATGATTGTCGGTGTGTTGCCACTCATCATGTTAGCGGTGGTCATGCCTGTCAATTGGCTGGTCGGTTTGATTTTATTATTTACCGCACCATTGATTCCCTTATTCATGGCATTAGTGGGCATGGGTGCGGCTTCGGCACAACGTAGCCAGTTTTTAGCCTTAACTCGCATGAGCGGTTATTTTTTGGATCGATTGCAAGGCTTGGCAACCTTAAAACTATTTGGTCAAGCCGAGGCAGAATTAACCGCGATTCATCACATTGCCGATGGTTTTCGGGAAAAAACCATGAGCGTGTTACGCATTGCGTTTTTATCCTCCGCCGTGCTGGAATTTTTTAGCGCGGTAGCAGTAGCATTGGTCGCGGTTTATGTCGGCTTAAGTTTATTGGGGCAGATTGATTTCAGTTTCGCGCCGCCTGTCAGTTTTAAAATCGGTTTGTTCGTGTTGCTGTTAGCCCCTGAATTTTTTATGCCATTACGACAACTGGCAATTTATTATCATGACCGTGCAGCAGCATTAGGCGCGGCGGATGCGATTTTAAACATATTGGAGCAGGATGTAGGTTGGGTTAGCGATAGCGTAACCCAACATAGCCCCAATGATAAAACCGCCATTATCGAATTAAACAAAATCAGCAAATCCTACCAACAGCGGCAAGTGCTAACTGACATCACGCTACAAATCCACCAAGGCGAAAAAATCGCTTTAATCGGTGCATCAGGCGCAGGTAAAACCACGCTGTTAAATTTGCTACTCGGTTTTGAAACCGCAACGGAAGGCAGTCTATGGCTAAATCGACAAACCCTAAACCGTGACCGTGCCACGCAAACGATGGCATACCTCGGACAGAACGCTTATATCTTTTACGGCAGTATTGCTGACAATATTGCCCTAGCTAATCCTAACGCCACGGCTGAGCAGATTAACATTGCCGCACACGCTGCTGGAGTCAGTGAATTTAGCGAGTGTTTAGCCGAGGGCTTACAAACGCTGGTCGGTGAACGTGGTTATGGTTTATCGGGTGGACAAGTTCAACGTATTGCCGTTGCTCGTGCTTTTCTAAAAAATGCCGACATTATTGTCTTGGATGAACCAACCGCCAATCTGGATAAAGTTACTAAAACACGGTTGTTAGCCGTGATTGATGAATTGTTCAAAGATAAAACCATCATCATTGCCAGTCATGACGCAGAAGTCATTTCAGGGATGGATAGACAAATCGTATTGCAACACGGACACTTGGTATCATGAATGATTTAACATTTTTCTTACGCTTATTCAAAGCGCATAGTGTGTGGTTAGTGGGCGGTATCGTGTTGGCATTGCTCACTGCGTTTTCGACTATCGCGTTATTAACCTTATCAGGCTGGTTTATCAGTGCGTCTGCGATTGCAGGTTTAGGCGGTGATGTGTTGGTGTTTAATTTTATGCTCCCTGCTGCACAAATCCGCGCTTTAGCGATAACTCGCACACTGGGGCGTTATGGTGAACGCTTGGTGACCCATGAAGCCACGTTTCGTGTTTTAACAGAAATCCGCGTGTGGTTTTTTGCGCAATTAATTCCGTTGGCTTTAGGACGATTATCCGAATCGCGTAGCGGTGATTTATTAACCCGCATGACTGCTGATATTGATGCCTTGGACGCGCTGTATCTGCGTTTACTCGCGCCTGCGGTAGTGGCGGCGATAGGCGTTACCGCTGTGACAGTATTTTTATATCATTACGATCCGTTTATCAGTTTAACAACAGGCGTGTTATTGTTAATTGCCTCAGTAGTGATTCCGCTAATATTCAATCGCTTAGGACAAGATGGTGCGGAAAACACTGTCACGTTAGCCGCAAGTTTGCGCTTGCGACAAATAGAGATGCTACAAGGCATGACTGATTTACTAGCTAATCAAGCCTATTCGCGCTTTAGTGAAGCGTTTGCCAACAACTCAGAACGTTTGATAGATACCGAAGCCGATAATAATCGCTTAACTGCCCTGTCCTCTGCTCTCACACTATTACTATCACAACTGGCTTTATTGATCGCGTTAATTCTGATTACACTGGGTTATAAAAACGGCACGTTTTCAGGCGCAGATATTGCCATCATGATATTTTGCGTAATTGCCGCGTTTGAACTGGTGCAATCTCTGCCGCAAGCCATGCAAATGCTGGGGAAAACCCAAGCCGCCGCGCAACGTGTGCGTCATCTTGCTACTTTGACACCGACTATTGAGCTTGCCAAGCCAACAAAATCAATACCTTGCCGCCATGATTTGCAATTGCATGAGGTGAGTTTTCGTTATTCAGAGTTATCGAATTGGGTATTAAAAAACATCAATCTAACCATTCCACAGGGTGCGAAAATTGGTATTATCGGCGCGAGTGGTTCAGGCAAAACCACGCTATTGCAATTACTCATCCGCGCTCATGATCCTGAACACGGTGAAATTTTGTTAGGTGATGTGGCGATTAATCAGCTTAATCACGATGAATTACTGAGTTGTTTTGGCGTATTATCACAACGTAGTCAATTATTTGCTGCCACCATTAAAGACAATCTATTAATAGCTAAACCCCTCGCTACTCAAAAGGAACTCAACGAAGCGATAATCTTTGGTGGACTGACTCAATTTATTGGACGATTGCCCGATGGCATAAATACTTGGATAGGTGAAAGCGGTGCGAAAATCTCAGGCGGTGAAGCGCGACGTATTGCATTAGCTCGTTTATATCTTAAAAATCCCCCTCTATTACTGTTGGATGAACCTACCGAAGGCTTGGATGCCGATACAGAGCGTGACGTATTGACGGCTTTAGCCAATTTTGCCCAAGATAAAACTCTGGTGATGGTAACCCACCGTCCTATTGGATTGGAATTAGTCGATGTGCTTTATAAAATGAAGCAAGGGGAGTTTAGGCATGAAATTTAATGATAACCAGAAAAAAATAGGTCGAATACCTGATCAGTACCTAGATAAAGAAATTCCTTTACCAAGTCAGAGCCTATTTAATAGCAAAATTATACGTCTTAAAATTTAAGCTTATTCTGGGTAACAGCGAAAGTCATAGTTCTTTTTAACAACCTTGTACCTAAAATGCGACATACAACTCTTTGCTTTACTTTATCTGCGTTGTTGATGGTATCAGATGCTATTGCTGAATCAGAAACGCCGCGCTACTCATTGGAACAGGCTGTTGATATGGCATTGGACAATAATCCTGATATGAATATTATGCAGGCGCGTATAGAACAGGCTCGTGCGTCTGTTGGGGAAGCTCTCGCTAGTTTTTATCCGCAAATCAAAACCAGTTTGTCTTATCAATACAGCAATAATCCAGCACAGGCATTTGCAATGCTTATCTCTGAACGCCGCTTAAATTTCACGGGTATCGATTTTAATCATCCAGGTGGTGTAGAAGATTTCCGTCCACAAGTAACGGCAACTTACTCGCTGTTTCGTGGTGGGCAGGATTATTATGCCAAACAGGCAGCAGAATTGGGTGTGGAAACGTCAGAACTGGAAAAGTCGGCTACTCGTAATCGTCTTCTCAATAACGTAACCGCTGCTTATTATGGCGAGTTGGCTGCGATTGCCGCGCATAAAGTCAGTCAACGTTCAATTGAAGCGGTACAGAGTGAACTCAATCAATCTAAGATTCGTTTTGATGCAGGTACTGAGCTGAAATCCGATGTGTTGTCTTTGGAAGTGCAACTCGCTGAGGCAAAAGAGGCAGAAATTCAGTCCGCTAATGTCATCGAAATGGCGCAAAATATGTTGAAAATATTGCTGGGTCTGTCTATCAATGACAATTTTGCCATTAACGAGAAGCCTGAAAATAATTTACCGCGTAATCCTGCGAATTTTAATGACTTACTCAATCAAGCACTGAGTAATCATCCCGAATTAAAAGCCGCTGAAAAGCGGGTGGCAATCGTCGAAAAACAGCTTGCCGCCGCTAAAGGTGCATACTTACCTAGAGCCAATGCGTATGTGAACTACGATGCCGATAGCAAGAATATGAATTACAGTGGCAATAATGATAATGTGACTGCTGGCGTAACCGTGGAAATGGACATTTTTTCAGGCTTTGCAACCTCAGAAAAAATCAAAAAAACTGAACATGAATTAACTGCCGCCAAAGAAAGCGCACGACAAACACGCTTGCAGATTGAAAATCAGCTTAAATCAGCCCAGCTCAAATTACAGGAAGCATTAAGTCGCGCAGAGGTCAGTACAATCGCAGTTCAAGCGGCTGAAGAAGCCTTACGGCTAGTCAGTGAACAGCGTCAAGCAGGTGTGGTAACAGTCACTCGTTATATCGAAGCAGAAGTAGCGCGTGACAAAGCGAATACACGACAAATTAACGCCCGTTTTGATGCCTTACGAGCAGAAGCCGATCTCAAACAAGCCATTGGCTTTTGGCAATAAAGGAATCACTATGATTGACATCCGTTCAGTAATAAAGACCCACAAATGGTTGATACCCACGGTTGCGATAATACTGTTGTTACTGGTAATTTTGTTCGCGCTTGGTTTACTAAGTGGTGGCAAGGTCAAATCAGGTAATACAGCAAACAACACACAGCCACTACTCAACAATGTGCAAACTGTGAAAGTTAGCAGACAGGCAACAGCTAATACTTTATCTTGGCAGGGAATAATACGCTCACGGCTGACGGTTAAAATTGCCCCCAAACTCAACGCCCGTATTGTTGAAGTGCTAGTACATTCAGGCGACAAACTTAAAAAAGGTGATGTGATTGCCCGTCTTGATGACCGTGATTTACGCGCCGCTTATAACGCTACCAACGCCGCGTATAGTGCGGCTCAAGTGCAAGCTAATCAGGCAAACATAGAAGAAAAACGTATCAGTGGTTTATATGCTAAACAGGCTACCACCCGACAAAATTATGAAGCGGTGTTATCGCAAGCCAAAGCAGCACAAGCAATCGCTAATCAGGCGGCAAGCACTGCTCAGCAAAGTAAAGTGATACTGAACGATAATGTGCTATACGCACCTTTTGACGGTATAGTCGGTGAACGCTTGCAAGAATCAGGCGATATGGGCATGACTAACCAGCCTGTTATTACACTTCTAAAACCAGACGATTTACGTCTGGAAGTGCCGATAACTAATAATTGCACATCTCAAATCGAATTGGGTATGAACACACCAGTGCGTATTGATGCAATTCAGAAAACCCTGAAAGGCACAGTTGATGAAATCGCTCCTGAAATCGACCCGCAAACCCGCAGCCAACAAATTAAAATTCGGTTGCCAATTACCAACGGCTTACGGCAAGGTCAGTTCGGATGGCTGGAATTGGCGTGTCAGTCTGAACAACAAACCTTGTTGATTCCAGCCTCAGCGATCGTGCATTACGGTCAACTAGAAACCGTCAAGGTACTACTTGAAGATAAACAGCTTCATATTCGTCATATCCGCACAGGTAAACAGTATGGCGATCAACTGGAAGTATTATCTGGTTTACAGGAAAATGAAACCATTGTGCTTGAAAGTGGGTTGGCGCAATGAAGCAAGTCGATAGCCAAAAAGACAGTCTCACTATTAGCATTGTTCGCTTATTCACCACCTCGCATTTATCGCTGTTGTTTTTACTCATTTCTCTACTGGCGGGTGCAGTAGCATTGATACTGACACCACGCGAAGAAGACCCGCAAATTATTGTCCCCGTGATGGACATTTTTGTGCAAGCACCAGGAGCTTCCAGCGAAGAAGTGGAGAAACAGGTCACGACACCGCTGGAAGCATTGCTGAAACAAATTCAGGGCGTGGAAACGGTTTATTCGGCTTCACAGGCGGGTGAAGCCGTTGTTACCGTGCGTTTTTTCGTGGGTGAAAATGCAGAAAGCAGTCTGATTAAAACCCGCGACAAACTGCTGGCTAACCAGAATATTATTCCATCCATCGTCACCGATTGGTTGGTGAAACCCGTGGAAATAGATGATGTGCCAATTGTATTGCTGAGTCTGTCATCAGGAAACCGCGATAGTGATGCGATGGCACTGCGTCGAATAGCAGATGAACTGATTGAACGTTTGCGTAGTGTTGATAATGTCGGAAAAAGCTGGGTAGTGGGTGCTGTGCCACGGCGAATTTCTGTTTATCCAGATACTACCCGATTAGAGGTGGCTAAAATAAGCCTGTTAGATATTCAGCAAGCACTGACGCAAAGCAATATCAATCGTCAGATTGGTACGCTCACCGCAAATAATAAGGAAATCGTACTCGAAGCAGGCTCATATTATAAAGATGTAGAGCAAGTCGGCGCGACCGTGCTGAAAAATGTAGACGGACGCTTGTTGCACTTGCGTGATGTTGCCAAAGTGATAGATGGTGCGGCTGATAGCAATGACTATACCCGCATTGGATTTGGTTCAGCGGTGGCTGATATGAAAACTATCGGCGTGACCAGCGGTTTGTTACCCGTTGTTGGTGAAGAACGCGACATGGCAACACTTGCTATCGCTAAACGCCGTGGCAGTAATGCCGTGAGCGTTGCCGAACAGGTGTTGGCGTTGACCGAACAATTAAAAGGTACGCTGATTCCAGACGATGTGTTGCTGACTGTCACCCGTAACTATGGTGAAACTGCCGACCATAAAGTCAACGAGCTGGTTAAGCATCTATCGATTGCGATTTTAACTATTATTGTATTGTTGGCGTTGACTCTGGGTTTTAAAGAATCGTTGATTGTCTCGCTGGCAGTGCCGATGACCTTTGCAATCACGTTACTATGTGATTTGATTTTTGGCTACACCATCAATCGCGTCACTTTGTTCGCGCTTATTTTGGCGTTAGGATTGCTGGTGGATGATCCCATAGTCGATGTCGAAAATATCCACCGACATTACAAAATGCGCAAAGAACCACCGTTGCAAGCATTGTTAAGTGCGGTCAATGAAATTCGCCCACCCACCATTCTGGCAACTTTTGCGGTAATTTTATCGTTTGTGCCGATGTTTTTTATCACGGGCATGATGGAACCTTATATGGCACCGATGGCGTTTAATGTGCCGATTGCGATGCTAATGTCGCTGGTTATTGCCTTTAGCGTTACCCCTTGGGCAAGTTACCGTTTGCTGAAAGGTGATTACGGCAAAGATCATGGCGTTACTTTTGAGTTAAAGGAAACACACGGTTTCAAAATTTATCAATCCATACTCGCGCCGTTATTGTCCAGCAAAACACGCGCTGGTTTGTTTTTGCTGGTGGTCGTCATCGCCTTTATTGGTTCGGCAATGATGGCAGTAATGCGAGTTGTGCCATTAAAATTATTGCCATTCGACAACAAAAATGAATTGCAATTAATGATTGATATGCCCAAAGGCACATCATTGGAAACTACCGATCAAGTTGCCTCTGCGCTGACCAGTTATCTGGCTACCGTCAACGAAGTCAGCAGTTATCAAAGCTATGTTGGACTCGCTTCACCGATGGATTTTAATGGCTTGGTACGACATTACTATATTAGGCAGGGAACTAATAAAGGCGATATTCGTATCGTACTCATCGACAAAACCCGCCGTCAACAATCTTCGCATGACATCGCCTTACGGATACGACCAGACATTAAAGTCATCGAAAAACGCTATGGTGCAAATATCAAAATTATTGAAATGCCACCAGGACCGCCTGTGCTATCTACGCTGGTTGCAGAAGTTTATGGTTCACCAGCTGCCAGTTATAAAGATATTATTCAGGTTGCTAATCGTGTCAGGACAGACATGGAACACACCGAAGGCGTGGTCGATATTGATGATTTTGTTGATGCCGAACAGGATAAACTGCATTTTCTCATCGATCATGACAAAGCCGCTTTACTGGGTATCAATAGTAGTCAGGTTGCAGCTATGTTAAAGCTGGCGGTTGCGGGTGGTAATGTAGGTTTGCTTCATGATGGGGAAGAACGCCAGCCGCTGACCATACAACTGCAATTGCCAAGAGCGGCACGCTCTTCCGAGCAGGATTTATTGGTGCTATCAATGAAAACGGCAACAGGTGAACTAGTACGACTCAGCGAAATTGGTTATTTCAGTCACGAACACTATAACCAGACAATCTATCACAAGAATTTGCAACGGGTCGCATACATTACTGCTGAAATGGCAGGACGTAGCCCTGTAGAAGCTATTTTAGATTTGTTTGACCGTTTTAAACAGCAACCGCTACCCATCGGATACAAAGCAGAAATGGCGGGTGAAGGTGAATGGAAAATTACCGTAGATGTGTTTCGTGATTTAGGATTAGCGTTTGCCGCCGCGATGGTAATGATTTATATCCTACTGGTTGGACAAACAGGTTCTTTGGGCGTACCGTTAATTATGATGATCGCTATCCCGTTGACCGTAATAGGCATCATGCCAGGTTTTTGGTTTATTAACTTGTTTACCGAACCCGTTGCAGGTTACGCGACACCCATATATTTTACCGCTACCGCAATGATAGGCATGATTGCATTGGCAGGTATTGTGGTGCGTAACTCGATTATCCTAATTGATTTTATCGAAAAAATTTACCAAAACCAAGCCGATATTAGCCTTGCTGATGCCATCATTGAAGCAGGTGCGACTCGGCTGAACCCCATATTTTTAACAGCAGCATCGGCAGTATTGGGTTCAATGATGATTGTACTTGATCCCATTTTTTCAGGATTGGCATGGAGCTTTATCTTCGGAATTGTTGCCTCAACACTGTTCTCGTTGGTGGTGATTCCTGTGGTTTATTTTTTGATTAATAGAAATATGCCTAAAGAAGTGGCAGAAGAAAAATGAGGCGACAGAGAATTTGGCATAAAGTTAGGTTGCAGTTTTTTGGCAACCCAACCTGCACCGCTATCTGCTATTTTTTATATCCCATACCACCCCCTTTAACAGGTGGCTCGTCTGGCAGTGTCAAACCTTGTTCCTTGGCTCGCTCTTGCATACGAGCGTGATGTTCTTTGCGGATTTGCTCTCGTTCTTCAGTAGTTTTCGCAGCACGCATTTTGGCGTGGTGTTCGGTGCGCTCTTGCTGCGTCATCAGTTGGCTTCCATAGACTTGTTTTTGGGTTTTTTCTTGGGCTGGAGCTTGATCAGCCGCTAACACAAACCCTGTGGACAGAGATAGCGCGGTTGCCAAAGCAGACATCATTAATGTTCGTTTCATCATGGTAGACTCCTTCAATATGGGTTGGGCAATTTACGACCGTAGCCTCTTCAACCCGTTTAATGGCTACGCTTGACTGATAATGATAGGCTGTCGAGTCTGAAATGCAAGTGATTAGTCTAAGGTGTCGATACATACTGAGTACCAACAAAACGAACGCAAAGGCAACTAACGCCACATGCAAAGTAGTTGCCGACCTAATGCCAACTCACTCATGAATTGGTATAGGGGGGCTGCACGGCTTTCTCATAAAAATGTCATTGACATCTGGCATAATATAGCAACTTTA
>JBAXNR010000114.1:0-11880 GCA_037133675.1 Methylococcales bacterium | reverse complement strand
TTTTGATATTCCGCATTTAGCCAGTTATGCGGAAAAATTCGTCGATAAAGAATAATGATTTAATCCTCGTTGGTTGGGGTGAACAATAGTGAACCCCAACATTTTTTGGATCGTTGTGCTTGTTGGGGTTCGTGCCTCACCCCCAATCCCCAATCTACTTAAAATGTGGTTTTTTGGTGCTTGTTTTTTGGTTTTTGCGACCTTGAGCCTGATTGCAGGGCTTACCGTGCTGGACAGAGTGCCAAGCCAATCGTCTGCTAAAAACTAATATCCCTGATATATTGTGTTATGCACATAAAACCACTTTTCCTTTAAATCCTAAGCCTTAATTCATTGTGATGTTTGATAACACTGACTCTCTAGCACGATTTTTACCTATCATCGATTGGTTGAAAACCTACCAACGTCAGGATTTTACTGATGATTTGTTTGCGGGTGTTGGTAGTGGGTTAAACCTGTTATAGCGATATTCATGACTGCCAGTCATACCCAAAAGTAAAAACAACAGATTTAACCCACTACTCCTACAGTTGGGTTGCGAAAAAACGCCGCTTGAAGGGATGTTATCTGTAATAGCTGGGTTATATGATGAATACTTCACCACCACAATTACGCGCACTGGCGGTGACAAAGCTCAAATTACTCATGTCTACAAATTTTTGGCGAGCTTGTTCTGTTATTGATTCGGCTAAGGCAGCACCATCAATGGCACAAAAACCCGTTGGTCCCCATGAGGTTTGCCCAATCGCTACCGCACCTTGCTGTTGTAACCAGTGCATGGCTTGGGTAACTTCTGGACTGGTAAATACCCCGCCTTGTGCGGAGGAAAAATGTTCACCGACTGATTGTTGTAATTGGCTGATGACTTCACCAAAACGCACGATGTCATTTTCGGCTAATGCGGGTAAACCTTGCATTAATAATAAATAGCACAAACGGGCGGCTTCTTGTTGTGGAAAAGGCGGTAGTTTTTTAAAGGCTTCAACTTCCTGATGTCCGTGTAAGCCTTGACCGCGTTCATCAAATACTAAAATAAATCGCCATTGCTCAGGTATATCAAAATGGGCAAGCACGGGCGGAATGATAGTGTTTTCACCACGACCACCATCGACCACTAATCCACCTTGTTCAAAAATGCCAATGCCAATACCTGAGCGCAAGCCTCTGTCCATCAATGAGGCAATCTCACGCACGCTAAGTTTTAAGTCGTAAAGCACATTTAATGCTGAGCCAATAGCTAAGGACATTTGCGTACCCGAACCTAAGCCGATATGTTCAGGAATTGCTGATTCAATGTAAATGTTGACTTTATCAGAAACATTAAGTGCTTTGCATAACATACTGAGACACTGATCTGCGCGTTGTGCTGACGCGCCAGTAATGCTACGTTGTTCGGCGGAAGTGACGGATAAGCGGGTGGCGTGTTCGTTCAGTGCCACGCCGATACTACCAAAATGACGACCCAATGAGCCGCTTAAATCAATAAATCCCATGTGTAATCGAGCGGGGGCAATTACGGAGACGGTAAACGCTTGTGTCATTTGGTTGTTGGTTTGTGGTGCTGAAAAGTTGTCAAAATTATACATGAAGCTCTCTGTTAAGCGCGGAGTGATTCTAACACTTGTAATAAATCAGAGTGCATAGCATCACAGTGTTCAAGGGTTAGCGGATTTATCGGTGCATTTGATGGCACATACACGGAAAAAGCCCCCGCTAGTTTAGCGGCAACGATACCTGTATGCGAATCTTCTAAGACTAAACAGTGCTGAATAGGCACTTGTAAGTAATCCGCCGCTTTTAAAAATATATCGGGTGCAGGTTTGCTGTGTTCAACATCATCACGGCTAATGATGATTGTGAAGCTATCGCTTAATCCTGCCAGTTCAAGACATTCAAGCGCGTTAGCAGTACGGCTATTGGTGGCTAAGCAATAGGGCAATTGTTGTTCAATAATGAATGCCAGTAGCTCGTTAAAACCGTGTTTTATAGCAATGCCGTTGCGATTAATATGCTTACGCCATTGGCTTGTTGCTGTTTGATTAAATTGTTGCAGGTCAAAATCATCACCACATTCAGCCAGTAATTTTTCCCTTATCGCCTGACCATTCAGCCCTGACAAGGAATAACAAAAGGCATCAGATAATGTGCAGCCCAGCATCGTTGCCGCTTGTTGCCACGCTATAAAATATGTCGCTTCGGTATCTAATACTAAACCATCCATATCAAAAATGACGGCGGAAAAATTGGCTATTTTGAGCATTGCATCACTTTAATATATTCGCCGTGTGCTTCTCGACTTGAACCCACTACGATGCGTTTAACACCTTGTGAATTTTGTTCGACTAAGCCCGACACCTCAACCATTTCACCCGTCACCGCTTGCCCTGTGTAAGTGGCGGTAAAACTCACCACTGAATCGATGTGCGGATGATTTAGCTTGAATTCAGCAGGATAATCAAAAGTTGCTGTGTCATCAATCACTTGTGCTTGCAAAGTTATCGCGCCACATTTTTGATAATGGGTAGAAGGGGAAGCACACGGATTAATCAGACTGACATCAAATTTGCGCCCGTTAATCAGGGCTTTATTAAATTTACGCTGTTCATGCCAGACATAATCGGTAAAACTGAGATCACAATCACGGCGTTGATAAGAGTCTTGCCAGTCTTGCTCATGTAAATCCTGTAGTGTCTGTTGTGCGATTAGTTCACGCACTAATTCGCGGCAATGTTGAAAAACACCGCGTTCATAACACACTAAATCAATATCGGAGCTGTGCTGTTGCGCACCGATTAATAGCGAACCCGTTACGCCGCAGTGCGTTAAATCCAAACCGTGTGTTTGTAATAAGCGACACAATGCAATCAAATCATGCTCCACTTCATCAGCTTGCTCAGCGTGCAGAATGGCTTGCAAGCGTTGTTTAGGTTGATGATGACTAATAATACGATTAACAGATACCGCATGAAGATGCGCGTCTAACACTGGGGAATAATGTAGATAGTCGGGATAGTGCTGTTGCAAAAAAAGATTCGCCTCCTCTGTGACGTATTTTTTTTGCCCTGTTTTTCCACGCACATAACGTAAAAAACACAGCACTTTATCCTGTTCTAGGTTTTGAGCGACGACAGCAAAAACTAACTTTTCAGCAGTTTCGATAAAATCTTTGGCAAGAAACATCATGATAGTGGTTGAATGATTTTCGTAGCCAGTAGTTTACCCGTTGATTGTTTCAATTGGGTTATTCGACTGCCATTAACTACCACATTAAATCATCTGGCACTGCATAAGCGGCATAAGGATCGTCTGGCTGTTCAACCTTTGCTGTTATAACTTCATTATGTACCACTACGCTGTTCACATCACGCTCACTGATTTTTTGCGCTACCTCTGCGGAAACCACTTGGTAGTTTTTGCCTAATTTTACGATGGCTAGTTTTCCGTTAATCAATTGCGCCCGCATGATTTCTGAGACATACAAAGTTTTTACTTTGTTATCGTCATTAAAACGGTAAGCAACTCCATCTTCATCTCTGGGCTGTTTGTTCTGTTCGATTAGTTGTTTAACTTGGGCAAGTAGCTGTTTTTTGAGTTCTTGTTGCTGACGTTGTTGATTGAGTTCAATATCTTTTGCCAGTTGTTCCGCCCGCGCTTTTTGTGCCAATTCTTTGGCTTCATCCGCTACTACGATATTATTTTTACGGTGCAGTTGTTCTTGTTTGTGTTTATCAGATTTGACACTTTTCGCCTTTGCGGAACTGACTAAACCCGATTTTAATAATTGCTCTTGTAACGATAATTTTTGTTTGCTCATCGTGGGCTTCCTTACGGTAACAAGTGTTCGCCTGTCCAAAGTTGTTCTATAGTTTCTCTGGCGCGAATTAAATGAATATCTTCGCCATCAACCATCACTTCGGCAACACGCGGTCTGGAATTATAATTGGAACTCATGCTAAAACCATAAGCACCTGCGGAACGTATCGCTAATAAATCGCCTTGTTCCAACTGTAGAACGCGATCTTTGCCCAAAAAATCGCCTGTTTCGCACACGGGACCAACTATATCCCAGTGTTGTGCAGAGGCAGTACTTTGTAGATTAACAGGAATAATGTCTTGCCACGCGCTGTATAAAGACGGGCGTACTAAGTCGTTCATTGCTGCATCAACAATGGCAAAATTTTTGTGAGTAGTCGGTTTTAGATATTCAACTTGGGTCACTAAAATACCCGCATTGCCGACAATAGCACGACCAGGTTCTAATAAAATTTTAAACTTATTTTTCCCTAGACGTGCCAATATCGCTTGAATATAGTCGGCAGGTTCGGGCGGTTGTTCGTCTTTGTAGCGAATACCGACACCACCGCCTAAATCTAAATGCTGTAACTCAATACCTTCCGCTTTAAGAATCTCAACTAACGCTAGAATTTTGTCCAATGCGTCTAAAAATGGGCGAGTTTCTGTGAGTTGTGAGCCAATATGACAATCGATACCGATGACCTTGATATGTGGCATGGCGGCAGCACGACGGTATTCGACTAGGGCTAGTTCTATATCAATACCAAATTTATTTTCTTTTAACCCCGTCGCAATATAGGGGTGAGTTTTGGCATCTACATCTGGATTGACCCGAAATGACACGGGCGCGATGATGCCTAGTTGTTCAGCAAGCGCGTTAATACGGTCAAGTTCACTACTCACTTCAATATTAAAACAGGCAATACCCATTTTTAAGGCGGCTAAAATTTCATCTTCGCGTTTACCAACCCCTGAAAAGACGATTTTTTTCGCATCACCACCCGCAGCAATCACTCGTTGCAGTTCGCCTAACGAGACTATATCAAAACCTGAACCTAAACGCGCCAACACATTCAACAAACCAATATTGGAATTGGCTTTGACTGCATAACAAATTAAGTGTGCTTGATCGCCAAACGCTGAATCGAAGGCTCGCCAATGTCTTTCCAATGTCGCTCTGGAATAGATGTAGCAAGGGCTACCGTATTTATAAATAATGTCCGCTACTGTTACCTCTTCGGCAAACAGTTCAGCGTTTCGATAATTAAAATAATCCATAGTTATTTAGTTTTTTCAGGTTCGGATTGAGTTTTAGTGGGTGTTTTTTGCTCTGTTTCTGGTTCTGGTTTGGCTTTCGGTACATAAATAGGCGCAGGTCCGTTTGGTAAATATAAAGGGCCTACTTGTCCACAGCCAGTTAAAACAGTGAGTAATGGTAAAAATAATAAATAATTTTTCATAGTGTGATGGGCAAATAAACAACTGAAAATTAATGCAGACAATATTTTTTGTTGGTAACGGCTTAAATTGTAGCGGATAGGCGCGAATAAATTCGCCGCTATTGTTCGGTTTCAGTGACAATTACATCAATACCGTTTTGTTTTAGACGTGCATTAATGGTGTTGACGCTGGCTATCTGGGCAAAAGGTCCTAACTTGACACGATAGCGTATTGTGTTCTCAACTTTGGCTTTTTGTATACTGGCTTCAATTCCCATTGAAGCTAATTTTGCCCGCATTTGTTCAGCTTCTTTAGAGCCGTTGTAAGAACCTGCCTGCATCATGTATTGCGTGGCTTTTGCTTGCCCAACACGCTCTTCGCGGGTGCGGGTTTTAATTTCATACTCAGGCACAACTACTTCTTTTTCAGGCAAGATAGTATAAAAATCGAACTGGGGAGCTTTTAATTCAGGTTCTTTAGCTTTTATTATTTCTGCTTCAACGGGAGTCGTCGAAGATACTTGGGCAACTGGATTAGGATTACTGTTTTTAACTTTTACGCTGCTTACATAAACAACCAAAACCACTGCCGAAATAGAGAATGCAGTAATTAGCATCCATTTCGACACGCTCAAATTTTTCACAGGATCGAAATCCTGCGAATGTAGAGTGTTTTTACCGCGTATTCGGTGTTTATAATCTTTTGCCATATCACATAGATTCAGGGGTGTTAATAGCCAATAAAGCCAAGCCATTTGCCAACACTTGTTTGACTGCGCACACTAAATTGAGTCGTGCGTCACGCAGTAGTGCGTCCTCAACCAAAAACTGATGGGCGTTATAGTAGGTATGAAACTCATGCGCCACATCACGCAAATAGAGAATGAGTTGGTGCGGTTCATATTGCAAAGCCGCCTTCTGTAAGGCTTCTGGGTAACGTGCCAATGTGCTTAATAGGGCGATTTCATGTTCTGCTGTTAACAGATTTAGATTATCCATACCTTGTTGTGAATTGCGTTGCCAACCTTTTTCATCCAATTGTCGTAATACGCTACACACTCTGGCATGAGCGTACTGCACATAAAATACGGGATTTTCATTAGTTTTTGATACCGCGAGGCTTAAATCAAAATCCATGTGTTGTTCGGAGCGACGCATCGCATAAAAAAACCGTGCCGCATCTTTGCCGACTTCGTTACGCAATTGTCTTAGGGTGACAAACTCGCCTGAACGCGTGGACATTGGAACTTTTACACCGTTACGCCATAAAATAGCAAACTGCACTAACAACACTGTTAACTTGGAATCGTCCGCACCTAATGCTCGCATGGCTGCTCTGACGCGGGGAATATAACCGTGATGATCTGCACCCCAAATATCGATGATTTGATCAAAACCACGTTCTAGCTTGTTATGGTGATAGGCAATATCAGAGGCAAAATAAGTGTATTGTCCGTTTTCACGCACCACTACCCGATCTTTTTCATCGCCTAACTGGCTAGATGCAAACCATGTTGCGCCATCTTGTTCATATAAATAACCACCTGCGCGTAAACGAGCCAAGGCTTTTTCTACTGAACCATCATCCATGAGTTGTTGTTCAGAAAACCAGCACTGATAATTCACCCCAAACTCGCTTAAATCGGCTTTAATGTCTTGCAAAATACCTTGTAAACCAACTTGAAACACGGCGCGGTAGTGTTCAAAACCTAGCAAGGTTTTTGCCCGCTCAATCAGTGCGTCAATGTACACATCTTTATCACCGCCTTGAGGTTCATCGGCGGGTATGTTTTCCAGCACAGTAGCGATAGGCTGGTGGTACTGATTAGCGGAGTTTTTATGAATTGTCCACGCAATTTCACGCACATAATCGCCGCGATAGCCATTACTGGGGAATGGAAATACTTCGCCGCATTCTTCTAAATAGCGCAACCAAACACTAGTCGCCAGAATATCCATTTGACGACCAGCATCATTGACATAATATTCACGCTCAACGTCAAAGCCTACTGCTTGCAATAAATCCGCAACCACTGAACCGTAAGCCGCACCGCGTCCATGTCCAACGTGTAAAGGACCTGTCGGATTAGCTGAAACAAATTCAACTTGTACTTTTTTACCTGCGCCGATGGTGCTTAAACCAAACTCACAACCTAGCTCATGAATGGTTTGAAGAATCGCATATTGCACATTGGGATTAATAAAAAAATTGATAAATCCAGGTCCAGCCAGTTCAACTTTAATGACAGCGTCATGAACGGGTAAGACAGCAAGAATTTTTTCAGCGAGTTGACGCGGATTGGTTTTAGCTGATTTTGCTAAAATAAGTGCCACATTAGTGGCAAAATCGCCATGTTGTGGGTCACGGCATCGCTCAATCGTTATCGTTGGCAAGGTGTTTGTTTCGAGAACGCCACTGGTTTTGAGCGATTCAACGGCTTGTACAATAAGAGCCTCTATCGTTTGTTTCATTGCTACACTGTGTTAGTTAAAAAATCAATTACATAGTGGTGCATTATCCATGAAATACAGGTTTTTATCCATTCAATCAACACTAGCTGTTGCACACTTACTTAACACGGTTGTCTATGCTAGACATATCAGCACAGAGTTGAGCATAAATTACGCCATCATGTCTTGAAACATCATAGGTGATTTAAACAGCTCTACTGTCATTGCCCACATATCATTCAGTATAGGTTGGTTAATGATACGCGGTGTAGTCTGATTGCTATTAAGCTTCAAAGATAATAATGGGCTGGCAAATCTGGGTAGCTTATTTGATAGTGATGACACCACCGAAGTGAACGACGTTTTTTGGTTATCTTCAGCCCACGCCTTTTTTTGCAAAGGTGTGATGGTCATTGATACACTAGGTTCTGCTAAAAATTTTTCTACATGGCTAAGATGTTGGTGTAGCTGTTTGGCATTGCTTGCAGGTAGCAATAGGGTAAAAGGGCCATCTGTTTCTAGTGTAGGCTTAAGATAGCCAGGGTTAAGTTGAATGAACTGCTCATAACTTAAATCAGCTAACTCAGCAATGGTGGAAAGATTTTTGTTCGATAAATAATCAATATCGAACGGACGTTCCACTTTGACTTTGACAAAATAGGGTTCGTTTTTAATCGAGGGTAGTTTTAAACCATAGCTCTGGGGATCAGCAAAAATGCTCGATAATGCTAAAAAGCGCGGAACATAGTCTTGCGTTTCTTCGGGTAAAGACAATGACCAGTAATCAGTCGGTAAACCGTTAGCACGATTGCGGCTTACGGCATCATCCACTCTCCCTAAACCACAGTTATAGGCTGCTAACGCCAGTAACCAATCACCATTAAAATGCCGTTTTAGAAAGGATAAATAACGGATAGCGGCTTGTGTAGAAGCATCAATATCGAGCCTAGCATCGTATTGTTCAGTTTGTGTTAAATCAAAATCAAGCCCTGTGCTGGGAATAAACTGCCAAAGCCCAGCCGCACTTTTGGGTGATTGTGCCGTGGGTTGATAAGCACTTTCAACGATGGGTAATAACGCGAGTTCAGCTGGTAAATGATTAGCACTGAGTCCACTAACAATATGATAAATATAAGGTCGCGCCCGTTCTGCTACTTGTTGTAAATAACTAGGACGTTGAGAATACCACGCTATCTGTTTGCCAATTCGTTCATTAATTATCGCTAGTCTGGGATTGGGCTGTTGATTTTCGCTGTTATCTTTTTCCTGTGGCGATTGCGTTATTTTTACGTCTGTATCTATCGGTGCAGTGGCGATGAGCGGCGCACGTTTATTGACATTGATAGCGTCTGTTGCCACCTTAGTCTCTAGCTTATCTGTCTGATGATGAAGCTCAATACGCGTACGAATGCGGGTTTGTACAGCAGATGACTCTGGCTGACTATTATTATTGACGTAATCAACAATTTGTTTTTGTACTGCATTTGTTGCCAGACGTGATTTAGTTTTATTTTTGTCGTCTAACCGTGTAACCATAGTAAGGCGAGTGCGGTTTAAATCACCATAATTCGATGTCGGTAATAAAGTGGTTTTTATAACTACATTTTTTTGATCAGCACCTTGTTTTAATGGCAAGTTTTGTGAAGACAAGGCGGCAGACGGCTCGACATTAAATCTTGGAATTTGCATTCCAAAACGAATGCGATCCCAGACACTGCCTATGGGATGCAATATATTTTTTTGCCCATGTTTTTTCATCTTGGCAGTCGCCAAAGACTCAATCGGGTGTACCAACAAAGAGGCGGCAATAAAAACTTTTAACATTAATAGCAATAATCGCATGATATACCTTCTATTCATCAATTCTCGGTATTTTTATACCAAGTAAGAAGAGAGTGGTGCGATTTCACATTGTACTACCCAGCCCGTCACGATAAATCTGTTAATTTAAGATTTATCCTCGAACTCAAATGAGACCAAACCACTCGTCAAAATAAAGCCGATTTAACATCTAGGTTATTCCAGATAACCAAAGATATTCAGCAATTAAGATATTTAGCTGGTGACTAATTTGCCAAACTGTCAGCCGCCTAAAGTTTATACTTTAACCGCTTTAGTCAATTTTTTGTAGAAAAAGTTTACTATATACAAGTAATAACATTACATTTCAACTATTTATTTGCTAGGTTTTAACAGGCTGGTCTTGGCGTTTTTTTGTTTACAGTCCTTAATATTAGCCATTTGTGGATGACAACATCTGATTTTTTTTACCCATTTATTTTCCTAAAAGGCTGTCATAAAAGCTTAAACAAAACGTCATTAATTTGTCATACAAGCACTCTAACCTCTACATGAGACATAACAAAACTAAAACTACGGAAAAATAGTCGCGGTCGATATTTTTCCATCGCTCAACTGAGGATAAAAAAATGAAATTGCTTTATTCGATTCACAAATACGATGTATCCCTGTTTACTTGGCTGTTAAACGTAAGAATAAATGTACTATTGACTAAAGTGGCTCGCCACGTTTCTAAAACAGCCGATGGGCCATTATATGTGCTTTTAGCGGCAGTAATATGGAAATATCAAAGTTTTGACAGCCCCTTTTTACAGGCTATTTTGCTGGCTTTTTTAATCGAACGCCCTGTGTATTTTGTGTTAAAAAATAGTTTTAAACGCAACCGTCCCGCAGCGGCATTAGAAAATTTTGTTAGCGTGATTATTCCCTCTGACAAATTCAGTTTTCCATCGGGTCACACCTCGGCAGCTTTTATGATGGCGACTTTAATTAGTTATTTTGTTCAACCATTTGCCGATTTGTCGTTAATGCTGATATTGTATAGCTGGGCAATTTTAGTAGGGTTTTCGCGGATTGTCTTAGGTGTGCATTTTCCAACAGATACTCTAATGGGAGCGATTTTGGGAATTAGTGTAGCGTTATTTAGTTTAAAGGAATTGGGATTTTGAAAATTTTTTATGGCGTACAAGGCACGGGTAACGGTCACATCACTCGTGCAAGAGTGATGGCAAAAGCACTTTATACCGCAGGTATAGAAGTCACTTTTCAATTTACTGGGCGACCTGCCGACAAGTATTTTGATATGGAGATTTTTAAAGGCTATCAAACCAAGGCAGGGCTGACTTTTAGCATCGACAAAGGAAAAATAAATTTTTGCAAAACTGCTTTTGCAGCCAATCCTATTCGATTTATTAAGGAAGTTAATTCCTTAGATTTGAGCGACTACGACTTAGTGATTACTGATTTTGAACCCATCACCGCGTGGGCTGCTAAAAAACAGAAAAAACCCACGCTGGGCATTGGTCATCAATATGCGTTTCAATATGACATCCCCAGACAAGGCAAAGATTTTGTTGCTGAACAAGTGATGAAATATTTTGCCCCTGCCCATAAAAGTATTGGCTTACATTGGCATCATTTTAATCAGCCTATTTTGCCGCCCGTCATTGAAACCAATGCACCAACACAAAAGATTGACAATAAAATTCTGGTTTATTTACCTTTTGAAGATTCGCAGGATGTTATCGACTTACTGGCTCAATTTGTAGATTTTACCTTTCATGTTTATTCTCCAGAACCCGTTCCGTCTACATTTGACCATATCATTTGCTATCCGCTGTCACGCGAAGGTTTTCAGCAAAATCTATCCGATTGCGAGGGCATAATTAGTAATTCTGGTTTTGAACTTGCCAGTGAAGCGTTACAATTAGGTAAAAAAATTCTCGCAAAACCTATTCACGGACAGATGGAACAACACGCCAATGCTGCCGCTTTAGAGCAATTAGGTTATGGTCAGGTTATGCAGGATTTAGATGCAAATATAATTGAACGCTGGTTACAGGACGCGAGTGCAGTGCGGGTCGCATATCCAGACACTGCAAAAGTCATTGCTGACTGGATACAAGACGGGATGCCAGAAATGACTCCTGAGTTTATTGCAGGGGTGTGGAATACTGTTAAGGTAGAACGAATTTAAAACTTAATTTTTGCCTACTAAATATTTAGATGACTGCAAGTCCTTTAAAGGACTTGCAGTCATTTTATAACGTTAGTTTCGCGCCATAGCGGCTATTTTTTGTTTTAGCTCTTCTGTTCTTGGATCAGTCATAGCTGCCATGCACTGCACGGCTTTCTCATAAAAAATTAACTTGCTTAAGCGTTAAAATTAGTTTTT
>JBAXNR010000113.1:0-11916 GCA_037133675.1 Methylococcales bacterium | reverse complement strand
ATGCGGCAGAGAAGGTTTTTGAACAGCGCACGGTTGATTCGAGTCATGGGCGCATCACCACGCGCCATGCACAGTTATTCTCAATGACATCGGTCGCACTTGACCCGCGTTGGCAAAAATGCAACCTAGACACCCTGATTGTAATGAATCGGGAAACGGTTAACCAACGTACCCAAAAGACGACGATAGAAGTGTCTTATTACCTTAGTAATCAACAGACTAACACCGCTAAGCAAGCAGAAGAATTAGCGGATACCGTACGCAAACATTGGGGCGTGGAGTCCAATAACTGGATTTTGGATGTCACGTTTAACGAAGATAACGTACAAGTCAAAAACGGAAACCAAGCGCAAGTGTTGGCAACGCTGCGTTGTCTTGCGATCAATATCCTTCGTTGGTCAGGTGCAAAAAACTTTCAAGAAAAAATCGAGGAATTTGTTGATAACCCGAAAAAACTAATTTTAACGCTTAAGCAAGTTAATTTTTTATGAGAAAGCCGTGGGTGAGACGGGTACAGGGCAAGCCACCAAAGCTATCAACCAAATTATGTGCGCGGGTATCAACCAAGCAGTTACCGAAGCTTTAGCCGTTGCGGAGGCGCAAAAACTACCAATGGATAAAGTTATCGACGTGATTTCAGGCGGTGCATCAGGCAATTGGTTTTTACAACATCGCGGCGTGACCATGACCCAAGGCAGTTTTACCGCTGGTTTTAAACTGGCATTGCATCATAAAGACCTAAAAATTGCGCAAGCACTGGCAGCGCGAACCCTTACGCCCACACCGTTAACCAATATGACACTCATCGATTACCAGCAGTTAATGGCGGATGGCTTTGGTGATGAGGATATATCAGCCTTGTATCGTCTGAAAAGACACAAGAACTGATGTACGGTTTTCTTTGTCAACCTAGTCCTATCGCTTACCCAATCATCAAACCAGCCGCCAGTAATACAATCTGGGTAAAAAAACAAACTGCCTGCCAACGCAATAATCGCCTCGCGCCTTGCACTCGTTCATTTAATGAACGGGTGACGGTGCTTGCGCGGCGCATTTTCCAGCGCGTCAATATTTGGTCAAAACCTTGATAGTGTCTTGGTTCTCCACCTAACGCCGCAAACACGGCAGCATCAAACGCACAACGGGTGGCAAAATAGCCTTGCAATAAAGCCACAATGAGAGAGTCAGCCAGAAAAATGTTGTTGTAATCACTGCCTTGTTTTACGCCAAGAATAATAATCGCTGCCAGTGCCAACAACATAGACCACTGATTCAAGGCTTTGCCAAAAGAGCCAAGCAGTGCCGCAACAACAACAGCAGTCAAAGCTTTATCGTCGCTCATACCACTCTTTTAACCTCGCTTTATGTAATGTGGATAATACTAATCTGGGTCTCGCTTTGCGTACCAGATTTATTGCTTCCTCGATAGTTGCCGTGTGTCCTTGTTCGATGAGACTGGCAATCACGATAACTGCACTGCGCGAATAACCCAAAGCACAAAACACCAGTGTATTACCGACTTGTCGAGCAGCACTAATAACTGCCACACCTTGTTCGATTTGCTCAACTTCGGGGACGAGCAAGTCCAATATCGGCACACCATAAACAGCTTGACCGCAAGCCATCACAGGCAATTCAGCGCAACAATCCACCAAAGTGACAGCTTGTAATTGTTTAATCACTGAACGTGAAGGTAAACGCGACAGCCACAAACCCGACACGATTTCGCTGGGTTCAGGGTGTTTAACCGTCCAACAACGGGAATTAAGCCATGCGCACAGCAAATACGGCGCGAGTAAGACTAGCACTGCTTCTTCCATGCGTCCATTATGATTACGAAACAGTAAGGCATTGCCCAAAAAGTAAATGATAGCGACGGCGGTTAAGGCACACGAACCCCATAATAACCACAGCCATCCGCCTTTTAATAACACAGCTAACACTGCCAGCAGAACCGCGCCTGCCAAATAATAAACACCCAATACAAAGCGATGCGGATCACGTTGTATAATCGCAGTTTGTGGCTGTAACGGAAATAACATCACCGCCACACAACCGACTAACGCGCCCGTGGGTATATCAATAAAATGATGTTGGTAAGTGGTTAATACTGACAAACCGATAGATACCGCAATCAAACGTAACAGCCATAACCACCAGCCCGATAGATGACGGGCATACAGTGTCCACAGTATGACTAATAAGCTGATATGCAGTGATGGTGCTTGATTAAAGGGTTTGTCGAAACCCAGCAACACATCAAATAGCCAGCCAAACACACCGCTGGTTTCGGGTCGTGTAAAACTAAAGCGTAACGGAAAAGCAATAAAACACAGCACGGAAATAACTTGCGCGATGAATAAACGTTTCGCGTGGGCATCAAGTTCAGCCCGCGAATACGGAATAAGCAACGATAAGCCATAAAACAAATCAATCACCCAATAGGGAAGAATCGTCCACGGCAAAAATGGCATTCCGATTTCCCACTCAAATACCACTGAACTGACATCGGTACGTTGTGCGGCAAGCCAATTGCTAAAGCTATAAGTAGTAAAAAAGAAGGGCGCGAGTAAGAGCAGCCACGCCAGTCCGCGTTTCCAAGGGCGGGCAGACTCAACCATTGCGTTGGGCGAGGCTGACAGTGAAAATACCCCAGTCATCTATGCGTTGCTCAAGTTTTTTAAAGCCTGCCGCTTCGACGAGTTGATCCATTTCTGCTTGCGTGCGCCGACGCATTACCCACGCTGAACCTTGTCGATGACTGGTCAAGGCACGGGCAATGAATTCTAACTGTGGATGCCACGGTTGGCAGGTATAAAGCAAATAGCCACCTGCGGGAATTGCCGAACTCAGCCCCGCGAGAGAGCGACGCACTTGTTCATTATCAGCAAACAACTCATACAAACCCGACACAATGCCAATCGTTGGACGCGGTTTTATTGCCGCTAAATTATCCGCATCAAACGCATCGCCTTTTTCAAAACGGGCAATCGCCTCCAGCCCTTTTTGACGAATCAACGCCGAACCGTCACGCACATTAATATCGCTGTAATCCCGCAATAAAATGGAATCAGGTTTAACATCACTGTTGGTAAGAGCTTCCAGTACATAACGTCCGTGTCCTGCTGCAATATCAACAATATGAATTTTTTTATTTGCCGCCGCTAATAAAGACATAGCTTTACAGAGCAATTCTTCAACATGAATCTTACGCTGACGAATACCACGCCAGCCGATAGAGTTGAGATAATTTTTATCGATTAACTTTCCCAATGGCGTGAGACCAGACGGTTGATTGCGATAAACATAATCTAAGGTACTGCCTGAATCAAAACCTGTTTTATGCCCCAGTTTGATACCAGCAGACAGAAAACCAAACACTCTTAACCAAAAACGCGTTGCCGACCAATACAGTCTGCGGAGCAACGGCAAGGGTTCAGCCAGTGCGTCCGCTTCACGTTTGGTAAAGCCTGATAAATGCGCATCGAGTAAACTTTCACGCGGTGGTGATTCGGTAAACAATCGTTCAATAAAACGCCGTGCTTTGCTAACGGCTAAGGCGCGGTCTTTTTCGCCAAAGGTATCGTGAAAAAAGCCAGCCAATAAATGCACTTCTTTAATAGTCGCACCTAATCTAGCAAGGAATTCATATTGTGGCAGGTGATGAACCACCCAATCATCGCCTGAAATTAACAACTGCGTGGGAATTTGAATGGCTTCAGCATCGGCAACAATCCGTTCAGCGGTTTCATACAGCGCGAGCAGAATATTAACCGAGATGGGGCGAGTAATTAGCGGATCTCTGTTATAACTGGCAATGCGTTCTGCATCATGGGTCAGAAACTTCGCTTATAGCTATTGACGAAAAAATTCCCGCGTAACGACTGCATTAATTTCAAATTAAAACGGGCAAACGGCATATACAACTTTACTTTAAATGCAGGGGAAGCCATCACCATACAGCGAATCTTCGGTGCGTAATCATGCGCCCACGTTGCCGCCACCACTGCACCAACGCTTTGCGCGATGACGGCAATATTTTCAGGGGGAATTTTGTAGTTTTCCACGATATGATCGATAAAGGTTTGTACATCACGCACCGATGTGCCAAGGCTGGGGCTAAAACCACGCACACCTGGAGAGCGTCCGTAACCCCGCGCATCGTAAGCGAAAAACGCATAATCAGGCAGTTGCAATTCATCAACTAAATGCGCCATGCGCCCCGAATGCTCATGACCACGATGAATTAACACAATCGCGCCTTTCGGCTTCGCTGTAAACCAGTAGCGGTAAAACAACTCTACACCATCGTGAGTACGAAACGTTTTTTCTTGCGGTGTTGACCTTAGCATATTCCCCTCTTTCTGCGCTTTAGCAGTGTGATGAAATCAAACGGTAGGTAGTAAGTATAAATTGTAGCCCCTATCCAGCTTGATTCTACCTCAGCTCATCCTGTTGCACTGAAATTATTGAAAAATTTTCTGAACTAACGAGACTGTGAAAGTATTAATAATTTTAAGAAAATATTCCTTGTCTTATGCAACAATCTTCAAACCCGTCATTCTGGCAGGGATGCCAGAATCCAGTGCCACGGATGGTAACTACATGATTATAAATAATTATTGTGCAGTACCCAGTTTCAAAACCCTCGCTACGCTCTCTTTACAATATCCGAGCATCCTCTGTGGTAAATCGCCACTCCATAGAGGATGCGATAGTATTTCACTTTTCTTGCCATGCTGCTAGCTGTTATCAATGACAACAGGCGGTTGTTTGTCGGGCATGGGATTTGTTCTTTGGTTTTTAAAAAACCATAATGAGCTATTTTAGCGGCTAAGCTGGTTTAATTTTTACCATCTACTTATATGTACAAAAAGCGGTAAACACACCTGCTACAATAGTCTTTAATTTTTAATTACTCAAAAATAAAACTATGGATGTTATTGCGCGTATTGCGACAGAATTATCGGTTAGACCTCAACAAGTCAGTGCTGCTGTCGCGCTGTTAGATGAAGGCGCGACTGTGCCATTTATTGCTCGTTATCGTAAAGAAGTGACGGGGAATTTAGACGATACCCAACTGCGCTTATTGGCAGAACGTTTGATTTATTTGCGTGAACTCAATGATCGGCGCAGCACTATTCTGAACAGTATCAGCACTCAAGGTAAACTCAGCCCTGAGTTAGAACAAGCCATTAATGACGCGGATACCAAAACCCTGTTAGAAGATTTATATCTACCCTATAAACCTAAGCGGCGTACTAAAGCGCAGATTGCGCGTGAAGCGGGGTTACAACCCTTAGCCGATGCTCTGTTAGCGAATCGTCAACTCATACCGACAGAATTAGCCACACAATTTATCAGTGCCGACAAAGGCGTAGTGGATGCCGCCAGTGCCTTGGATGGGGCGCGGCAAATTATCATGGAACAATTATCTGAAAATGCCGAATTGCTCAGTGAATTGCGTGAACGTGTTTGGCAAAAAGGTTTGATTCATGCCACGGTGGTTGCAGGTAAAGAAAACGAAGCGGCAAAATTTAAAGATTATTTTGATTATGCCGAAGCAATCAACAAAATCCCTTCGCACCGTGCCTTAGCTTTATTACGCGCACGCAATGAGGACTTACTGCATTTCACTCTAAAACCCGCCGCTGATGAGCAACCAGAACACGACTTCTGCACCCAAAGAGTTGCCCAGCGTTTGCAAATCACGGACACCACAAAACCTGCCGATGCGTGGATGGCTGATACTGCACGCTTGGCATGGAAAGTTAAATTGTTCTCGCGCATTGATATAGATTTAAAACTTAAACTACGCGAAGCGGCAGAACAAGAGGCAATAAAAGTATTTGCTAATAATTTAAAAGATTTATTGTTAGCCGCGCCAGCGGGGGCAAAAACCACTATGGGTTTAGACCCTGGTATTCGTACTGGCGTTAAAGTGGCTATTGTTGATCCCACAGGAAAATTATTGGCGACTACTACTATTTACCCACATCCACCGCGCCAACAATGGGATGAATCGATTTCGACCTTGGCAAAATTAATTCAACAACATCAAGTGCAGCTCGTCAGTATTGGTAATGGCACAGGTTCACGCGAAACTGATACGCTGGTCGCCGATGTGATGAAACGGCACAGTGAATTAAAATTCAGCAAAATCACCGTGTCAGAAGCGGGTGCATCAGTTTATTCTGCCTCTGAACTAGCGGCAAAAGAATTTCCCGATTTGGATGTATCGTTGCGTGGCGCGGTGTCTATTGCCAGACGCTTGCAAGACCCATTAGCCGAATTGGTGAAAATAGAACCTAAATCGATAGGCGTTGGGCAATATCAACACGATGTCAATCAAGTGCAGTTAGCGCGAGGATTGGATGCCGTTGTTGAAGATTGTGTCAACGCGGTCGGTGTCGATGTCAATACTGCTTCCGTAGCCTTATTAAAACAAGTATCAGGTTTAACCAACAGTATCAGTGAAAACATTGTCGCCTTTCGTAATGAACACGGCGCGTTTAAAAATCGTAAACAATTGAAAAAAGTACCGCGTTTAGGCGATAAAGCTTACGAACAAGCGGCTGGTTTTTTGCGTGTAATGAATGGCGATAATCCACTCGATGCTTCCGCAGTACATCCAGAAGCTTATCCTGTGGTAGAAGCCATTATTGCCAGCACCCACAAATCGATTCGAGATTTAATCGGACAAAGCCAATTTTTACGCACACTTAATCCAATTCAGTTTACCAATGAACAATTTGGTTTGCCAACGGTCACAGATATATTGCAAGAATTGGAAAAACCAGGTCGTGATCCACGACCTGAATTTAAAAGTGTCGAATTTCAAGCAGGGATTGAAAAAATGAGCGATCTAAAAGTCGGCATGAAATTAGCAGGCGTAGTGACTAATGTGGCAAACTTTGGTGCGTTTGTTGATATTGGTGTCCATCAAGATGGTTTAGTGCATATCTCACATTTGTCTGATAATTTTATTAAAGACCCAAGAGATGCCGTAAAAACAGGTGAACTGGTGAAAGTGACTGTATTAGAAGTGGATATTGAGAGAAAACGCATTGCCCTATCGATGAAAACTGCGGTCGATGCCAGTGACATTAAGCCCGCACGCCCATCGCAACAAACCGTTAACAAAACTAAAGCTGCACCTGTTCAGCAAGGCACAATGGGCAATGCGTTTGCCAAAGCACTAAGAAAATAAAAACCGTAGCTCTGCTATACTGAAAGAATTATTAACACCCAACAAGGGGATTTATTATGAATACCTTACATCGTTTTTTTGTTACTGGTCTTTTTGCGGGATTATCGCTCATTCACACATCGACAGCGGCAGCAGAGTCAATGTATTACTCGCCGCAAGCACAGCAAGATTCGCAACAATACCCACAGCAAGCACAGCAAAGAAGTTATGGTCATAAAGTAGGTGATAAGGCCAAAAATGGCATCACTAATGTCACCACCTCTTGGCTGGAAATTCCTAAAAGCGTCATTAACAATACTAATGCTCAAGGCAGTAATATTTTTTTTGGTTTGGTTGGTGGAATCATTGAAGGGGGTCTCAATACAGCCTTTCGGGCAACAACAGGAGCAATTGATTTAGTTACCGCGCCATTGGCAACTAAGCCTATTACCCAGCCTCGGTATATTTGGGATGATTTTGATAGTATGACCACTTATAGAGATGCGTTTCGTTTAGATGACAACGATTAGCAGCCTCAAGCTGATCCACTTAACATTAAGCATTGTAATTTTCTTAACACTATTTCAATAAAGCCACTAAATTTAGTGGCTTTATTATCATTGATAGGTTGATTTGATTAAGAATACTACTAGACTTAAAATCGTTCAGCTCATTAAGACTTAACACATATTTTTATTGACAGGATAGAAAGGAAACAGCTTTTTAAATAGTTAATATTTTTGTTACAACTTTAAAAACGGTTGATTATGAAACACATAATAATTTCAACACTTGTCATAGCCACTCTTAGTGGGTGTGCGGCATCGACACGCTCCGATTTCACCGCTCTTTCTGGAAAAAATATCAATGTAGCTGATGTCAAGGTTACAAGAGATATGGTTAAAGGGAATGCTAGAGGTGAAGATTGTCAGAATAGGGTACTCGGCATTGGACTAAACGGTAATGGTAATGCAAGCCTCGACCAAGCTGTAGATAATGCACTTAATTCAGCGCACGGTAATTTATTGTTAAATGCAGTGGTAGAACACAGTTGGTTTAACCTATTAAACCCCCTATACAGTCAGGACTGCTGGAAAGTCAATGGAGTAGCACATGATACATACAAATAAACCACTTTGCCTTTTAGTAGTTGTAACTGCATTCCTGTTAAATGGATGTTCTCATCGGGTTGCTGATTTCTCTATAGTATCTACAAAAAATATTGATTTAACACAAGTTGCAAAACTTGACCCAAGTGCCGCGAAAAGATACTCAGGCGAAGATTGCAGTTTTTTCTTACTAAACCAATATCCATTCTTT
The DNA here is from genome assembly GCA_037133675.1 of Methylococcales bacterium. Classification (GTDB taxonomy): domain Bacteria; phylum Pseudomonadota; class Gammaproteobacteria; order Methylococcales; family Methylomonadaceae; genus UBA4132. The sequence goes on along the minus strand of JBAXNR010000113.1, from coordinate 3,407 downwards.
AATAAAATTCCGAACTTAGAATTAGCCGTAGATAAAGCCTTAAAGAAAGGTAATGGCAATGTTATGGTGGATGAGATTAGCGTGGAATCAGACGTTTGGGTACTTCTTGGCAATATCAAATGTATTCAAGCGGAAGGCGCGGTTTTGAATGTACCACCTAAAATAATTCCATAAAATTACAAAGCCACGGATGGCAAACCTCCCTCTGTTTTTTATGTCGCTATTTAAGCGTCAATGCCACACCCTCAAAACCAATACCTTGCCAGCCATCAGCCATAAAATTTCTAATATTTTGATGCCCTGAACCATTGGGATCAGTTAACACATCAATGCGGTAATAATCACCGAATAGGTTTAGCGTTTGTTGCTCACTTAGCTGGTGAATTAAGCCGAATGCAAAAATCTTACAAGAACCTTCGTTAGTTCCTGCTGAATTTACTAAAGCGTGTTCGTTTAAACCATTACTAAATTCGGTCGGCTGATAATGGTAATGTTCAGTAATAATAGCAATGGTTTCATTAAAACTGACAGGCGTATTGGTGCGGATTTTTTCTAGGAACGTATTCAGTGACATAAGGATCAGAGTATTAAATGGTTGAGGCATGGAGTCTAAAAACTTATTTTTAAACTCCGTCAAATCAGGCTTTTTTCATAATACGCGCTTTTTCACGTTGCCAATCTTGATCTTTAGACGCAGCGCGTTTGTCGTGTAATTGCTTACCTTTAGCCAAACCAATTTCTAATTTGGCTCGTCCTCCTTTCCAATACATCGCTAATGGCACGATGGTATAGCCTTTACGTTCCACTGAACCAATGAGCTTATTCAATTCGTGACGGTTTAATAATAATTTTTTGTTACGAATAGCATCGGGGTTGATATGCGTTGATGCCGATAATAACGCGGAAATATGCGCTCGATATAGCCACGCTTCACCTTTTTTTATCACCACGTAACTTTCTTTTAGCTGTATGCGTCCTTCGCGTAAACTTTTAACTTCCCAGCCTTCCAAGACCAATCCCGCTTCAAAGCGTTGTTCGATAAAATATTCATGCTTGGCTTGCCGATTGAGAGCGATAGTGGCATTTTGCTGAGCATTATTTTTTTTTGAGTTTTTATCCGCCATAGCGTTGTGTTCCTTGTGATTTTAAAACTAACATAGTCACATTTTACTCGATATTACCCAGTTCTTGCCGAACTGTTTAAACACAAAGATATAGCAAAAGTATTTTTGCAATCATTTTATCGACGGTTAGCTATATATTGAACACCCATAGAAAATAGACTTGTTGCACCACACACGGAGTGGTAGATTTTTACTCAGTCACAACAAGTCTAATGATTAGAATACTTAAACCGTATAAGTAGAAGACGCTATTTTTCCGCCCTGCCCTGTCCAATCAGTGTGGAAGAATTCACCGCGTGGTTTGTCAGTACGTTCATAAGTATGTGCGCCGAAGTAATCACGCTGTGCTTGCAATAAGTTAGCGGGTAAACGTTCGGTGCGATAGCCATCGAAGTACGCTAATGCAGAAGAAAACGCAGGGGTAGGAATACCTAATTCTATACCTAAAATAACCGCCTTGCGCCAACCTGCATCAGCTTTTTGCATGGCATCAATGAAGAAATCAGCCAGCAATAAGTTTTCTAATTCTGAATTGTTGTCGTAAGCTTGTTTGATGTCGTTAAGGAATTGGCTACGAATAATACAACCGCCACGCCACATTAAGGCAATTTCGCCGTAGTTTAATGATAGGTTATATTCTTTGGATGCTTCGCGCATTAAGCGGAAACCTTGCGCGTAAGAAATGATTTTTGCCGCATACAGCGCGTCACGAATCGCATCAATCATGGCTTGTTTATCGCCTGTGAAGGCTTGCACACGTTTTGGTAATACAGCCGCAGCGGCAACACGTTCCGATTTTTGCGCGGATAAACAACGGGCAAATACCGATTCACCAATCAATGTTAAGGGAATACCTAAATCTAAGGCATTAATACCCGTCCATTTGCCTGTGCCTTTTTGTCCAGCGGTATCGAGAATTTTATTCACCAACGGCTGACCATCTTCATCTTTATACGCCAAAATGCCAGCGGTGATTTCAATCAAATACGAGCTGAGTTCGCCTTTATTCCATTCGGCAAAAATAGTGTGCATTTCATCAGCGGTTAAACCTAAGCCTTCTGACATCAATTGATAGGCTTCACAAATTAACTGCATATCACCGTATTCAATACCGTTGTGTACCATTTTCACATAATGACCTGCGCCATTATCACCGACCCATTCGCAACACGGTGAACCGTCAACTTGTGCGCTAATCGCTTGAAAAATTGGCTTAACCGCAGCCCACGCCGCTTTGTTACCACCTGGCATAATGGAAGGTCCATTTCTCGCGCCTTCTTCACCGCCTGAAACGCCTGTGCCGATGTAGAGAATATTTTGTGCGGCTAACGCGGCAGTGCGGCGATTGGTATCAGTAAATAGCGAGTTGCCACCATCAACGATAATGTCACCCGCTGATAATAATGGCACTAATTTTTCAATATAGGCATCAACTACATCACCCGCTTTGACCATTAACATCACAGTACGCGGTGATGCTAAGCTATCAACCAATTCTTCTAAAGAGTGTGTACCAACAACCAAGGTGTCTTTTGCCGTCGTTGCTAAAAATTCATCGACTGTACTGGTGGTGCGGTTATAAACAGCGACTTTAAAGCCGTGATCATTCATATTGAGGACAAGATTTTGCCCCATAACGGCTAGACCGATTAATCCTATATTTGCTTTCATGTTTGCCTTGTTGTGGAGTTATTAACTGTTGAATTTTAACATAGTTTGATAGTGTTATTTTTTCTGGAGTGCAAGCTAAAGCTTGTACTCCTAGTGATAAATACATTGCACTAATGGCTTGAATCTATGCAATTAAAATACTTTAGCTGTATCAACTAGCAATGTGTACCGATTGAAAGAACGCCCGTTATTTTTCTGCTCCTTGCCGTGAAAAGTCACTGTGACTAAATCCCCCAACGCAGCGTTATTTTGTTTCAAACTGTGCATCAAATAACGATTTAGAACAACACCCACAACCGCGCCGCTGTCATCCTGTAAAAATAGGGTTTTTTGTTCATCATAGAGTGAATTATTAAAAGTACCACTGCCTTGAATAATGCCTGCGATGGTATCGCCTGCCGAAGGTTGCCAGTAGGTCACTTTGTTTATTGTTGCTGATAGGTTTTCAGTCATTTTTTATCCTGTTTGTTAGCGGGTACGTTTGACCTTTTATATCACAAAATGCTACTTCAAAAACATCGGGTTCATAAATTTCAACAATTTAATCTCACAAAATATAACCTTGTATGATTAAAACTACTCAAAATCAATCGAATAAGTCGAAAGAATAAC
>JBAXNR010000112.1:0-12088 GCA_037133675.1 Methylococcales bacterium | reverse complement strand
GAATCCAGATTTCGCAGGTTTAGCTTGATTTTTAACACAGTTGCTCGCAGGTTTGTGTTCTGCCGTTTTCCCCATTTATTTTTGTTACTCAGAAAAACGTTCCCATGCTAGGTGTGTTAAGCCATACATCTATGTCAATTTTAGGGCAACCCACTGGTCAAAACTATCTGGCAGATGGATGGTGGTGACAGCCATTTTGATCTCAATCAAATTTTCACAAACAAAGCCGTTTAACTGCTCTTTGATAACTATGGGCAGGCTAAGCTGTGTTTGATAGTGCATCATTTTTAAAAAATCTAACTACACAAGCTGGCATTTATAAAATGCTGAATGCCGAGGGCGAGATTATTTATATCGGTAAGGCGAAAAATCTTAAAAACCGCGTTTCCAGTTATTTTAAAAATACAGCGGCGACCACTAAGCAACAGGTGATGGTGGCTAAGATTGCCGCTATTGAGGTGACGATCACGCGCACTGAAAACGAAGCGTTAATACTGGAAAGCCAGCAAATTAAACGCCATAAGCCGCGTTATAACATTTGTTTGCGCGATGACAAATCCTATCCTTATATTTTTTTATCTAATCACGAGTTTCCGCAAATTTCTATCCACCGTGGTGCGAAACGCAAGTTAGGGCGTTATTTTGGCCCTTATCCTAGTTCGGGCGCAGCATCGGAAAGTTTGAAATTATTGCAACGCTTGTTTCCTGTGCGTCAATGTGAGAACACGGTGTATAACAACCGTACTCGCCCTTGTTTGCAACATCAAATAGGACGCTGTACCGCGCCGTGTGTGGGTTTGATTGATAAAACCGATTACACATTGGATGTGGATAATACCGTATTGTTTTTGGAGGGAAAAAGTGGGTTATTAATCGATAATTTGATTGTTAAAATGGAAACAGCAGCGGCGGCATTAGAGTTTGAGCAAGCGGCAAGTGTACGCGATCAAATTGTACGTTTGCGTTCGGTATTAGAAAAACAGTTTATCGATGGTGAAGGCGGCGATATGGATATTATTGCTTGTGCGACTGAGGGTAATGTTGCCTGTGTGCAGGTGTTTTTTATTCGTGGTGGTCAGCATTTAGGCAATAAAGTATTTTTTCCTAAAATGACTGATGCGTATCAACCTGCCGCTGTGTTGCAGGCGTTTATTCCTCAGTATTATTTGGATAAACCTGTGCCGCATGAGTTAATCATCAGCCACGCGCTAGAAGAAGTGAATTTAGTGCGTGAGGTGTTGGCAACGCAAGCAAAACACGCGCTGAGCATTGTCACTAAAGTGAAAGGTGAGCGGCTGAAATGGTTGCAAATGGCGGGTAGCAATGTTGAAAACGCTCTGGCAACACAGTTAGCATCCAAGCAAAATATGCTGGCTAGGTTTATCAGTTTACAGCAATTATTGGGATGTGAGACCATACCTAAGCGTTTGGAATGTTTCGATATTAGTCATACTCAAGGTGAACAAACGGTTGCCTCGTGTGTGGTATTTGACAGAGAAGGCGCGGTTAAATCAGCTTATCGACGATTTAATATTACGGGTATTACGGGCGGTGATGATTGTGCGGGGATTTATCAAGCGGTTTTTCGACGTTTTAAACGTGTGCAACAAGGTGAACATGAGACTCCAGATATAGCATTTATCGATGGTGGCAAACCTCAAGTGCATGAAGCGCAAAAGGCATTAGCAGAATTAACCATAAACAATGTTATGATAGTCGGCGTTGCAAAAGGAGAAAATCGAAAATCTGGCAGGGAAAAGCTAATTGTCTTGACTCAAGAACAACCTATTCCTATCACAGTGGAAGCGGGTGGATTGTTGATTCAACAAATTCGTGATGAAGCACATCGATTTGCACTAACAGGACATCGGCAACGTCGAGCTAAAGCAAGTCAACAATCAGTTTTAGAATCACTTTCAGGACTGGGAACGAAGCGGCGGCAGACATTATTAAAACAATTTGGGGGGTTGCAAGGGGTAGCACGCGCAAGTGTGGACGCACTTTGTAGCATAGACGGCATTAGCCGAGTATTGGCACAACGAATTTACGATACTTTTCATCAGTCAGATGACCATTCAATTTAACTTACCGACTAATCTCACGTTACTACGGATTGCCTTAATTCCGTTGTTAGCTGTGGTTTTTTATACGCCTTGGCAGTATTCCAATGTGGCATGTATGCTGATTTTTCTAGCGGCAGGCATTACCGATTGGTTAGATGGTTATCTTGCGCGAAAAATGCAATTGGAAACGCCTTTTGGTGCGTTTTTAGACCCTGTTGCGGATAAATTAATGGTGGCGATTGTGTTGGTATTGCTAGTTGAGCAACGACACACTGCGTATTTAGCCATTCCAGCCGCAATTATTATTGGCAGGGAAATTACCATCGCTTCGTTGCGAGAATGGATGGCAGAAATTGGTCAACGCGCAACCGTTAAAGTGTCTGACATTGGTAAATGGAAAACCACTGCACAAATGCTGTCCATTGGATTTTTATTGTATCGTGAAGACTTACTAGGGCTACCCATTAATTTAATCGGCTATGGGCTGTTATATATTGCCGCTGCATTAACATTATGGTCTATGGTTAGCTACCTACGCGCTGCCTTAATAGCTATCGCGGAAAAATAAAAACACACGTCTCAAGGTTTTCATTAAACCTTCTGTATTTTACTAACATCAAAGAGATACAGCATATTGAATCAGCTGTGAAATAAGAACATGGATCAAGAAAAAGATACTCACACAAAAACAGAAACTCAAGATGAAATCTTGTTAGCTGCCCTAAAGTTATTTGCTGAAAAAGGCTATTTCAATACCTCATTAAGCGATATTGCCGAAGCGTCAGGTATTAAAACAGCCAGTGCTATTTATCACCATTTTAAGCACAAACAAATGATTGCCACGGCTTTATATGCAAACATACTAGATAGTTTAAATATATCCATTGATGAGATACGCCGCAAAAATCAAAAACCCTCAGAGCAATTACACGCTGTCGTCGATTTATTTTTTAAACTGACTGACGAAGCACCTGAGATCATGCAGTTTTTGCTGATACTCAAAATCAATGAATTTTTACCCGAAGCCAAACCACTATTAGAAACGGCGGCTTTTGTTAAAATCATCAAAGTTATTAGAAATGGTATCAGTGAAGGGGAGATACGCAATATTGACCCCTTACTGGCACAGACATACTTTTTTGGTATTATTCAAAACACCTTGCGCATGGTTCTAACGGGTGCGCTAGATAAAAAAGCCGAAGCCTATCAATCACAAACATGGTTGATTGCTTGGAATGCTATTGCTAAAAAATAATCGCCTAATAATAAGGCGAGACAGATAACATCCTTTAAAGGGATGTTATCTGTAACCCCTCATATCTAAAATCCCCACCTGCATAAGATGAACTTCTGGAAAACCAAAACCCTGTCAGAAATGACTAACCAAGAATGGGAGTCACTGTGTGATGGCTGTGCCAAATGTTGTCTACACAAACTGGAAGACGAAGACACGGGTGATATTTACTTCACCAGCATCGCGTGTCGTTTGCTTGATTTAACAAGTTGTCGTTGTACCCGTTATGCCGAGCGTACCCAGATTATTTCTGATTGTGTGGATTTAAGACAACTGGAAGCTACTCAATATCACTGGTTGCCTTCAAGCTGCGCTTACCGATTACTACATGAAGGCAAAGAGCTACCCGAATGGCATCCGTTACTAACAAAAACACCCGACAGTGTTGAAGCGGCGGGAATTTCAATCCGTAGCTATGCACGGATTGAAACCAAAGACGATGACTTAGAGGATTTGGAAGACTTTATTCTCGACTGGTTGGAATAGTTAAATCCCGTATTGACTAAGTAACTGTTGTAACTGGTCTTTATTCAATTGTTGGCTATCAACTTTAAGATATGCCACTGCTTCTTCGATGTGTACCGTCACCTCAACAACACCGACAACTGCCAGCAATTGATTCACAAAGCTATCGTTGGTTTGTTGGTTTAAATTTTCCAGAGAAATTAGCATATTCGCTAAATAGCGTGGTGGATTCATGGTTAGCGACACTAAAAACCAACTGAATGCCGCCGCCGCACAAAATAAAAACACCGCAGTTACGCCAAATTGCCCGTTGAACCAGCCGCCAATAACACCACCCAAAAATAAGCCCATAAATTGAGAGCTTGAATACGCCCCCATTGCTGTACCTTTTAAATCTGCGGGTGCGGTTTTGGAAATGAGTGAAGGCAAAGTGGATTCCAGCAAATTGAAACCACAAAAAAACACCGCCAAAAAGCCGACAATGCCGATTAAGTTATCATGAAACTGTGACAAGCCCACTTCAGCAAGCACCAAAACAGCAATCGCGCCAAGAAACACTTGTTTCATTTTGCGTTTTTTTTCTGCCAAAATGATGAATGGAATCATCACTGCCATTGAACCCGCAAACACAGGCAAATAAACTTGCCATTCGTGACCAGCTTCTAAACCTGCTTGACGCATTAATGACGGAACGACCACAAAAATCGCCATTAAAATCAGATGCAGAATAAAAATGCCATAATTTAAACGCAGCAAATCAGGATTTTTCAGTGCGTTCATTGCCTGTGCGGGTACAAATTCGGCATCTCGATGTAATTTAGAATGCTGGGGATTGGGAACAATATAAATAACCGCCAACATCGCAAACACGGTTAATACCGCCGTTACCCCAAATACCGCTTGTACACCGCCAAACCCTGAAATGATAGGGCCTGCAATAATGCCTACACCAAATGACATACCAATACTCACGCCGATAGTTGCCATTGCTTTGGTTCGATGCACTTCTTGGGTTAAATCCGCCACCAACGCCATTACGACAGCAGAAACTGCTCCCGCACCTTGAAAAGCACGACCTACCAAAACACCGTAAATCGTGGTAGAAAAAGCGGCAATCGTGCTACCGATAAAAAACAACAATAGCCCGATAAGAATGATTTTTTTGCGCCCAAATTTATCTGACAGTAAACCAAAAGGAATTTGCAATATCACCTGTGGCAAACCATAAATACTCATTGCCAAGCCTATTAGCGCGTGGGTCGAACCTTCTAGCTGTTCGGCAAATAGCGATAATACGGGCAAAATCATAAATAGCCCCAACATTCGCAAGGCGTAAATACTTGCCAGCGACCAAGTAGCGCGTTTTTCCGATGGACTCATCGGACTGGTAATATCTTGCACGTTTGTCAAAACTCATTACTCCTTTTGTAGCATTATAAGTACAAGCTTAATTCATGCTTGATGCTAAATTATTTTTAATAGGCGCATTATACCAATCCTTCAATTATCGTATTGCTTCATTTGTGTATTGGTTGCTCACTAAGTTTTTTGGTAATGGTAAAAATGCTTATGAGGTCACCGAATCAAAAAATATGTTTTTTGGCTTCATTTCACTCAATCACTAAAAAATTGCGTAACCTTTGCCAAACCATGTGCTTAAAGTACAATTGCCCACAATAACCGTCTGACAATCACATAAAAAATTATGGACATACTTAGTCTACTTCTCTGGACTCCTGCGCTAGGAGTTTTATTTTTAGTTTTTACCCCAGCACAAAAAACCCAACTAATACGCTTAATCAGCTTGGCGTTTGCCAGCTTGGCTTTTATTTTGAGTTGCTGGTTACTGAGTCGATATGATTCCCATACTGCCAGCCTGCAATTTAAAGAATACTTCCCTCTCAATCCAGATTTAGGCAGTGCTTACGCATTAGGTGTTGATGGTTTGTCTATGCCTATGTTGATGTTAGCTACCTTATTGACCTGCATTGCTTTGCTCGCTTCCTTGACATTATCTGAACGCGTTAAAGGCTACCATATTTGTCTAATGTTATTAGAATTTGGTATGTTAGGCGTGTTTCTGTCCCAAGACTGGGCATTGTTTTATATTTTTTGGGAAATCACCTTAATTCCGCTATTTTTCCTAATTGATCGTTGGGGCGGACAGCGGCGACATTCTGCTAGTCTTAATTTTGTGCTGTACACCATGGGCGGTTCAGTCTTTATGCTGATGAGTTTATTGGCGGTCAGTCAATATGATCTCCAGCATAGTGGCTCATTAATGACCTCTATGAATCAAGCAGCACAAGATATGCCAGCGACTGAACAAGTGTTGGTGCTGTTAGGTTTTTTAATAGGTTTTGGGGTAAAAATGCCGATTTTTCCCTTACATGGTTGGCTACCCTTAGCACACGTTGAAGCCCCCAGCCCTGTTAGTATTTTACTGTCGGGTATTTTATTAAAAATGGGTGCGTATGGGCTAATCCGCGCCGTGGTGATGTTGCCCGAAGCGGCACAAACCTTACAACCATTTTTATTATTTTTAGCCTTATTTAGCATGATTTATGGTGGTCTGTTGGCATGGCGACAAAGCGATTTAAAAGCAATGGTCGCGTATTCATCCATCAGCCACATGGGGCTAGTCTTATTAGGTATTGCTAGTTTAACGCCATTGGGCATGACAGGTGCGGTGTTACAAATGACTGCTCACGGCTTGATTGCAGGCGTGTTGTTTTTACTGGTGGGCTTGTTATACGAACGCACCCACACCCGTAATATTCAGGATTACCGTTCACTGTGTCAAGTGATGCCACGCTTTGCAGTGTTTATGACCCTCAGCTTATTTGCGGCAATGGGACTGCCCAGCACAGTCGGATTTATTGCCGAATTACAAATATTTATTGGTGGATTTCAACAATGGGGCTATTGGATGATATTTTTTAGTATCTGTGTGTTAATCAGTGCCGCCTACGCCATACGCACCATTGGCTTATTATTTACTGGCACAGTCAAACCCGCTATGCAGTCGATTGAAGATTTACGACTCCCCGAAATGTTAGCAGTCAGTTTATTAGTGGGGAGTATTATGTTATTCGGTTTAGCACCCACGCCGCTCATCGATTTATCTGCCAGCACGCTCAAACAAATCAACACCTCATACAGCAAACGATTTTTATAAATAGCTCTAAAAATCAGCATGACTATAATGTTAAAGCTAGGTCATCTCCATTCCAGCAGGTATGATGGAATCTAGTGCCAAGGATGGCATTACATTAAACAGAACCCTCGCTACGCTCTCCCCTGTGACTAGATTCTGGCATCCTTGCCAGAATGACGTGTTTTATATATGCAACTAATTACGATGAAGTTATTTGGTTAAAATTAAGGAGTGATACGATGTTGCTAGATTTTAAAACCCTGTCGCTGATGATCGTTATTAGCTCTTTTTTGTACGCTATTACCATTGCTTTTTTTAATTCACAAGCTAATCAATATAAAGGTATTAGCCTATATATGTGGGGAGCGGTTTGTGCGGCAATCGGTTTTTTTGCAACCACACTGTATTTTCTTTTTCCTGACAATCTTGTGCTACGTTTTGGGGCAGGCGATTTTTTAATACTGGCATGTTATTTTTATTGCTTGGGTATCGCACGGTTTTTAGAGTTTGATTTTAATTCGCGCTGGTTATTCGGTTTTCTAGTTTTGAGTCTTGCCACGATTAATTATGTTTTCGTTTTTAACAGCACAAGCATTATTATTCCTCTAGTTATGCCTATTTATGGCATTATTTTTTATGGCATAGCCTGCTATTTTCTGTGGCAGCGTCGCCATGCAAACTTTTCCAGCTCCCTCTATTTCATGCTATTCAGCCTTATTTTTATTATTTTGGTATTTGTTGTGCGTTGCTATATGGTGATTGTTTATCCAGCTACTTCCACCTATTATTGTCCAGTTGAAAGCCAGTCCATTAATAACGGCTTTTTGTTAGCAATATTCATAAGCGGTTACTTGCGTAATGTCGGTTTTATTATGATGGTCAGTCAGCGTCTTTATCAGGATTTACGCGAAGCAGCTTTATGCGACTTTTTAACGCAAATTTATAATCGCCGCGCCACGCAACAATTTTTAGATCAGCAATTTAATCAATTTCAACGTTATAAAACTGCTTGCTCACTGATTCTTTTAGATATAGATCATTTTAAAAGAGTCAATGACACTCATGGACATGAAGCAGGCGATAAAATATTACAAATGGTCGCGCAGACTTTAAAATCTCAGCTCCGTAAAACTGATGTATTAGGACGCTGGGGCGGCGAGGAGTTCTTGTGTATTTTACCCCATACCAGCGTAGAAGAAGCCAAGTTAGTCGCTGAAAAACTTAGAAGAGAAATTGCTGAAACTGAAGCGGCGGGTATTACTTGTACCATCAGTTTAGGGGTAAAAATGCTCGATCACAACGACCATACCATTGATGAAGCAGTAAAACGTGCCGATGACGCGCTGTATAATGCTAAAGATAGTGGACGTAATTGTGTGGTAACATTTACTTAATAAAAAAAACCTTTCTTAAAAAAACATTATGCACCTACTCGATGTGCGTACAATTTTTATTGTTTGCACTAGCTTTGTCTTTTTGTACGGTATCGGCATGGTGGCTTTTACGCGTAAAATGCCTTCATATAATGGGTTGTATTTACTGGCTATTGTCAACTTTTTACTCGCAATAGGTCTGTCACTTATTTTTTTAAGAGACTATATTGATATATTTTGGTCGATTATAGTTGGAAATAGTTTAGTAATACTGAGTGCCAACCTAACTTATCAGGCGCATCTACGATTTATTAATATTGAGAAAAAATCAGCCGTTCCATCAACGGTTATCTTAATCAGCACTATCGTTTTGCTGTTTATTTTTACTTATGGCATTCCAGATTCTAATACTAGAATTACCCTGCTAAGCCTGTTTTACTTCCTACAGTTTGCCTTGATTGCCTATACAGTCTGGCATTTTCAACAACAAAGCCAGCAACGAATTTACACGCCTTTAAGCCTCATTGCCGCAGGTTTCGCGCTATTTTTTGTTTTTCGCTTTGTTGTCGCCCTGTTTGATAATCACTTCATTGCTACTTATGGGCTGACAGGGAGTATCATGCAGGCACTGCAAGCTATTTTTCTGATGCTCTATATTGCACTACTGGATTTTTTTATTGTCTTGATCGCCACCGATCAATTAGTGCAAAAAATAGCTGAATTGGCTTATAAAGATTCCCTGACAACACTCTACAATCGGCGTGGTTTAGATCATACAATGCAGCAGAATAACGCTTTTTTTGACAAGCCATTAGCGGTGATAATGTGTGACATTGACCACTTTAAATTAATTAATGACCACTATGGTCATCATGTCGGCGATATTGTGATTAAATCTTTTGCCAGACAGCTTAAAGAATCAACGCGGAAAACCGATATTTGTACCCGCTGGGGCGGTGAGGAATTTTTAATTATTTTGCCATTAACTGATGAGCAAGAGGCGTTGATGATTGCTGAGAAAATCCGCGTTGCTTGTGAACAACTAATTTTTCCAGAACACCCAGACTTATGCTTTACCACCAGCTTTGGTATTTGCAGCAAAAAAGACGGTCATAATTTTGATGAATTAATCAGTGATGCTGATCACGCCTTGTATCAAGCTAAGACTCAAGGTAGAAATCAAGTATGTATGTTTAACGTAGAGCAGTCGTGAAATATAAACCGTGGTTCATTGTAATTCATTATTTATTTTCAATAGGCACTGTAGCGGCGGCACAAGCAACGACTGAGCTTGATACCATTACTGTCTCTGAAAAACCGTCAACCGCACCCTCGTTTAATACCGAACCTGTCAGTAAAGATGAATTTTATGCACCAGAATTAATCGAACGCGGTATTAATAATTTGGGAAATGTGACACAACAGATTGCCAATCTGCATTTAACCAATCAAGGTATTGGTTCTTATGGGCAAACATTTAGTTTGCGTGGTTTGACCAATACCGCGCTGTTTAGTGCGCCAGCGGTGGTGGTGTATGTCGATGATGTGCCTTATAGCAGTTCAATGGCAGCGATGGGGCGATTATTTGCCATTGATAGCTTGGACGTGTACCGAAGTTCTCAGCCTGCACGGTTTGGTAAAAATGCCTATGCAGGGGCGATTGATATTAAAACCAAACAAGCAGAAAACGATTTGCACGCGGGTGTCGCTTTAGAATTGGGTAATTTTAATCAACATCAAGTGACGGCTAATAGTTCGGGCGCGTTAATAAAAGATAAGCTGTATTTTAATTTAAGCGGCGAGTTTCAACAGCGCGATGGTTTTCTAACTAACAGTTATTTAAATACCATCCCTGATAATCAAACAAATTTTAGTGGACGAGCCGCATTAAAATGGACACCGACTAAGGCGTGGGATGTCCGATTAATACTGAGTAAAGAAAATTTTAATTATGGTTCTAGTCGCTATACGCGTTTGGATTCGCCTGATTTTTATACCGTGCGTTCTGAAACGACTGAACAACTTAAGCAACAAGCGGATAGCCAAGCGATACGCATTGCCTACGACACAGGTGATTATGAGCTGTTATCGGTGAGTAGTCGGCGGTTTTGGCAAATGAATCCGCGTGTGACGGATTTAAATTTAACGCCTATCGTGTATAACCGCACGCAGACTGTCGCCGAAACCGCGTGGACTCAGGAATTTCGTTTACGTCCCAAAGACCAACACAATACTTGGAACTGGCACACGGGCTTTTTCTATAGCAATGACAAAAAACATAGCGTTACCGACACATTGATACTACAAGCCAATACCCACTACGATATAAAAAAAAATAATGTCGATAATTACGCGGTGTTTGGACAACTTGCCTATCAAGGCTTTAAGCAAATAAAACCTCATCTGGATTTGCGAGTCGATTATGTGGAAAACGTGATTGATGCGGCTAATAGCTTCCCTAACGGCAAGAAAACCAGTTTACAACAACGTGATAGTTCGTTTTTTGTTAGCCCTAAATTCGGTATTGATGTCACGCTATCGGATAATGCCCTGCTTTATACGTCAACAGGTTTATCTTTTAAACCCGCTGGATATACCATTGCCAATATCAACGAAAATTTATCCCACTATAAGCAAGAGCGGCTTTGGAATAATGAACTGGGCATTAAAAGCCAATGGTTTAATGATAAATTAAAATTCAATGTGGCAGGTTTTTATTACGACATTGAAAATTATCAAGTTGAGCGATTTTTTACCCAAACCGATTATGCTGTGGTTAATGCACCCAGAGCGCACAGTGTCGGTTTTGAAGTTGAATCCCAAGCGCAACTTATGGAAAACCTAAGCTTAGACGGTAACTTCGGTTACACCCATACACAATTCGACCAATACCGCGACCCGATTACTAACGTTAATTATGCGGGGAAACTCGCGCCCTTTGTTCCTGAATTATCAGGTCTGCTTGCCTTGCAATACAAACATCCACAAGGTTATTTTGCCCGTGCTGAAGGCGTATGGACAGGCAGAACTTATTTTGATGAAAGCAATACCAGCACTTTGAGTCAAAATGCTTACGCGATTGCCAATGCGCGTGTCGGTTATGAGTCGAAAAATTGCAGCATTTATGCGTTTGTTAAAAACATTGCCGATACCCACTATTACACCTTCAAACTTGATGTACGCGGCGCACCCAGCGATCCGCGCTTGTTTGGTGTGCGTTTAGCGGTTAATTTTTAGATTTTTCTTGTTGGTATAATTCTTCAAACTTCGCTTTAGCGCGTATATATTCATTACCACAGGCGACGCGGGTTTCATTATCACTAGGTGACAGACATTTTTCAGATTTTTGATAATACGCTCTAAATCGCGCATCTTTTTGTTTTTTCTCGTCTGAATCGGCTGTGGTGATTGGTTCGGTTGGTGCTTTTTTACCTGCTAGTCTTATTTCTGCAACGGGTGCTGGAGTTGTTGGGTTATTTGCTTGCGGCGCGTTGGGTTTAGGATCGACAGGCTTGGCAATTACTGGTGTATTATTTTCAGGACTAGCAGTCGCTTTAGCTAATAATTCATCGATACTGGCTTTCGGTTCAGTTGTCGAAGGCGTGGTAACAGACGGTTTTAAGGCTTCATTGAGTAATTGCGTACTTAGCATTCCAGTTGATTGCATTAATAATGCACCACCTAGAGCTAACTGCTAATAAACTGATTATGAAATAATAGGCGAAACAGTGGCAAA
>JBAXNR010000111.1:0-12429 GCA_037133675.1 Methylococcales bacterium | reverse complement strand
GTTCTTTCGCTAACGGCTTGAGTTGCGCCTTGCTCAGTTTACGGACATCGGCGGGGATGTGGATGGTGTCTAGCAGTGGAAAACTACCTTTGTTCATTTATAAATTGATTCCTTGAGTCGGCACAGTGTCTTAAGCTTACATCGATAAAAATAAACCCGCGAAGTCTTGAAGACCTCACAAGTTTGAGTAATTATTCGACTTAATGGTCACGTTGAATAATATACAGCGACAAATCGCGTAATAAATCCGCTTCTTTGCCAAAAATACTCAAGCTATCCAGTGCGTTCTCGTGCAGTTCTTGAGCTTTTTGTTTTGCTCCCGCTAAACCTAATAGTGCTGGGTAAGTGGGTTTATCATTGTCCTTATCTTTGCCTTGCGTTTTACCTAAAGTGACGGTATCGCTTTCTTCGTCAAGTATGTCATCTTTAACCTGAAACGATAACCCGATACATTTTGCATAATGATCCAACTTAGCGGCAACCGTCACGTCTATGTCAGCTTTTGCCAACGTTGCCAAGGTGACACTGGCACGAATTAACGCGCCCGTTTTGTGAATGTGCATATTTTCCAATTCAGGCAAGCTCAACTTAGTACCCACAGAAGCTAAATCAATTGCTTGACCACCTACCATGCCTAATGAACCACTAGCTTTTGCCAATGCAGTAATCATTTTTAGCCGCGCTTCGGGAGCTGCGGTAATACTTGGATCATTTGCCAATATTTCAAATGCCAATGCTTGTAACGCATCGCCTGCAAGTATCGCCGTTGCTTCATCAAACGCCACATGAGACGTGGGCTTACCACGCCGTAAATCATCATCATCCATCGCAGGCAAATCATCATGAATTAACGAATACACATGAATAAATTCAACTGCACACGCTAGACCATCCAAGGCGACAGGCGCGATGCCCAACACATTACCCGTGCAGTAAGTCAGTAAAGGACGTGTGCGTTTGCCACCATCCAAGGTACTGTAACGCATTGCTTGATGCAGTTTTTGCGGCAGAATATGCGCTTTAGGAAGGCGATCTTCCAAGGCTTTCTCGACACGATTTTGACAAAAACTAAGGTATTCTTTTAACGCATTACTCATCGGTAAATGACTCCAAGGATAGGGTGCCGTTTTTTTCTAATAAAATTTGAACTTTTTGTTCTGCATCTTGCAGAGCTTTTTGACAAGTGCGCGTCAGATTGACACCACGTTCAAATGACTTTAACGAGTCTTCAAGGGAAATGTCGCCTTGTTCCAACTGACTAACCAATTGTTCCAGCTCAGCCAGTGAATCTTCAAATAAAGTTGTCGTTTTCTTTTTCGGCATTGTGAATAAAATTTTGAGGGATATTAGGCTCTAAAGTTTTACATTATATATGAAATCAGTCTCTAAGTGATGACCGCTGGTGAGGAAGCTTACCATCTATCAGTTCCGCAAAACCGCCGAACGAGGTTCTCATTGATTCCAGCGTCGCCTTTATTCATATTGCCATGATAAATCTGATGCTGGGGCGACTTGATAATTGACTTTTAAAACATACTCTCAGCAGATGTGAGAAATTTCGGTTAGCTTAGCGTGTGTTTGCCAAAGCGCGAACCACTCGGTCAAATCGCGGCTATCACCCAGCGCGTTAAGACTGCGATCAACAGCATCATGATTGCCCCACACCACCGTCGCCCAATCGCCGCCTGCCACACGCGCTTCTATTTCTGTACAGTAAAGCCCTTTATCACGCTGCACATAAAAACCATAAGTACGACACGCCACAGGTCTATGAGCATAAACCCTGCAAGCCCCCAGCGATTGATTCAACATCGGACAAATGACAGGGCGAGAAGTCTGTTCAGCCAGCGCGGCAATACCCCGACCAATCTCCAAAAGCTGCTCAGGCGGCAACGCTGCGAGTCCATCCCGTAACAACGCCCATTCTGCTGCTGTCAATCTGGGAATTTCTGCCAGCCGCCGACAACAGCCATCACAGCCCATACGGCATAACCAGTCTGCATTATCGTCACTGATAGCTTGCACACGCGCATCAATATCAGTATGGATTTCGGTAAGTGTCTTCATCTTCATATAGGGTTTTAATTTTTAGTGTAGTTTTTGGGTATAGAGAGTAAGGTAATAGGCAAAAATATTCTCACTGAAAGATGGGTTATTCTAACGAACAAACGGTACAAAACAGGAGATTAGATCATGGCAATGACTAAAAATAGTTTAAAGGCAGTGTGATAATGTGGATGATCAATATTTGGATGCTCTCTATCAACTGATTGTCATAATGAAAGTGGGCTGTGACTAGCTTTAAACACAAACCCGATTGCAGAAATGTAGTCGGTTTTTATGTGGTATTGTCAGGAGTTCAATAGCTTTAGATGTTGATTAATCATAAAATGGCAAAACTAAAAGCTGCTTAGTATTAGTTAATTTGTTTGCTAACTTTGTATAACCCATTGAAAAATAATTATGAATAGCAAAATGCTGATTAAGCGGTTAAAACAGGACGGCTGGGTGTTGGTTAGAGTCAAAGGTTCGCATCACCAGTTCAAGCATGAAAGCAAAAAAGGCTTAGTGACGGTTAAACATCCTGATGGCGATATTCCAAAAGGAACGCTTTCCAGTATTTACAAACAGGCAGGTTGGAAATGAAAATTGCAGTAGTTTTACATTCAGATGATGGTCAACGTTATGGCGTGACCGTACCCGATTTAGCGGGTTGTTTTTCGGCGGGTGATAGCATAGAAGATGCGTTGGAATCCGTTAAAGAGGCAATAGAATTGCATTTAGAGGGATTGTTAGAAGAAGGGAATGATACGCCAATGATTGCCCCGATTAGTCAGCATCAAGCTAATCCTGATTATATGGGTGGTGTGTGGGCAATAGTGGATGTTGATACTTCGGCTTTTGAAGGTGAAGCCGAACAAATCAACGTGACTTTACCAAAACTGTTAATCAAGCGGATTGATGATTATACGCGAACCAAACATTTGACCCGCTCAGTGTTTTTAGCTGAGGCAGCACGGGCGGCTATGCGTTGATAAACTTTTCTTCTGACTAAGCCAAAACAGAGGTACTGGAGTGAACGGTAGCGGGAATATCCAAAGGATGTGCCGACGATAGGAGGCGCATCATTCGCGTCAACTCGAACAATCGCGCTCGTACCTCAGCGCATCCTATATGTAGCGCACCTTATCGCGTTATTTCAAGTCTAGTAAAATCTTTTTTCACTCCTGCCATTTCTCCTAGCATTTCAGCGTATTTTGAGTTCCTGTTGTAGCCTTTCCAATTCTGTACGAAACTCAGTACGACATTCTAGTTTACTGAAATCACCATCTAGGCTACGTCCGTGCCATTCGGCTGTAAACGGGCGAACAATTTGGTTAAGAACTGGAATTGCAATGGCGGCAAATTCTTCACAATCTCTACCATATTTTTTGAGTATTTTTCTGGTGCTGTCAAAGATTGAATGTACACTTGTAAGGGCGGTTTTTTCGTCGCCGTGTTTCATGTCTAAGCTTTGTATGGTGATGCGGGTTAATAATTCGATATACAGTTCCCATGCTGCGTCTTTGTCGGCTTCCTGTGGCGACCATTCCATTTCCATGAAAGGTGCAGAGATTTTAAGGGATGTCATGTCCCAGTTTGCTAACCATTGACTCCATTTCATTTGCACTTACCTCGTATTTTATATTTTCAAAGAATAGTAATTTACAATTTAGCTTCTCTTTTATCAACAGCTTTTGTTAAAATCAGTAAAATTTAATTTAACAGGTGTTTTGTTATGAATTTATTTATCAGTTGTGCAGGTCAATATGGTCAAAAGTTGGCTAATGAACTTAGAGCTTGGTTGTTAAGTTTCAATCAAGAGATACAAGTGATTGTTTCCGCTGAGGATGTTTTTTCAGCTACTCGTTGGCAAGAAGAACAGGCAAAACTATCAAATGTCGATTATGGTATTTTTGTTTTAACCAAAGAAAATATCAACGCGCCGCAGATGTTATTTGAGGCAGGTGTCATTAGTCATCAAACAAGCCATTTGTGTCCTATTTTGTTTGACAGGCTAGATTCTGAAATTGAAATACCTTTTAGACAATTCTCTTTTATCAGTTTTAATCAAGAAGCTGTGCTTAAATTGTTAAGAAATATTAATACTGCTTTATCGCTAGAAGCATCAAATGAACAACTTGCCGATTTTTTCGATAAGCGTTGGTCAAGTTTTGAACAAGCTATTAATGCTATTCTTGAAGAAAACAAATATGCTCATCCGAGTAAAATTCGTTATAACGTAGCAGTTCAAAATCAGGTTGATTTGGATTTTTCTGTCGCACATATTTTTGGGAATGATTTAACAAACTTAACCATAAAAGATTTACCAGAGAAATTAAAACAGTTTGTTGCTCATGATGTAGAAGAAAAATATAAGTTGTATGAAGGGCAATATGACACTGAAATTCCAACAACTTTTATTGTAAATTCAACCAGAATTTCAACTTTTTTTGTGTTTACTGATGGTAAGTCGGTTGTGTTATTCGACCGCGCTCGTAGCCAAAAACAAACCATGCAAGTTAAAAATGAAGTTTATGATGTGTTTGGTTCGGTTCAGTTTGAAAATTATTCTTTGTACAAAAAAATAAGTAATCAAGATTTTTTTGCGGTAAAGGTAAAAGATATTCTGTATATTCCTGGCTTTGCGCTTGAAGATAATAGCGATCAATTTTTTCGTAAAGAAACAGTGTTAATGGTGGGTTATGCAGTTTATTTGGAAACCGATGATTTAATTAAGGCAGTCAATGAAAATGACAGCAACAGTTTTACAGAGCTTTATTTAATTCAAAATATGCCTAAAATTTTAACTTCTAAAGCGGCTTTGGCTAAACAATTTTTATTAACAACTAAATAAGGCAGTGTTATGGAATCATTTCAAATATTTATTAGTTTTTCTGGAAAATTTAGTCAAGAAATTGCCGAAGAGTTAAAGCATTGGATACACAACTATGATAGAAACTTAATGATTCATGTTTCATCAGAAGACTTAGACCCTGGTGTTAATTGGGAAAAAGAATTAGACCAATTATTGGATTCAGATTATGGCATCCTTGTTTTGACTCGAGATAATTTAAATTCTCCATGGCTATTGTTTGAAGCAGGGTCGGCTGCTAAAAATAAAACGAGAAAAGTATGCCCCATATTGTTTGGACGAGACAAAGATAACATAGAAGCTCCAATTTCAAAGTTTAATTACCTTCAGTTTACTGAAGAAAACAATTTTGAATTTAGCAAAGAACAAATGCAAAGATTGCTATCAACCATTAATGAAATGGCTACCAAAGATGATCATAAAGCCTATCGCAGAGGTTGGGAGGCTATTGAAAGACACATGGAAAATACTTGGGATGGATTTAAAGATAATATCAGTGCCATTTTAGAAAAATACCGTTTTTCTCACCCAAGCAAAGTTCGTCATGATGTCAAAGTTACAAACCATCTCGATATTAATTTATCAGTAGATGAAGTATTTGAAGATTATAAAAATGTATCAATTAACGAAATACCACATCTCCTAGCAAATTATTTAAAACATGGTATAGACTCATCTTATCAGATACTCTATCCTGAATATAGTTCTAATACAGTTATTATTAATCAAACTAGAATATCAACGTTCATTGCTTTTACTGACGAAAAGAATATTCTTGTATTTGAAAGGCAGCTTGCAGATACAGCGCAAACTCAGGTTAAATCAGATAGCATCGATGTATTTGGTTCTGTTCAATTTGAAAACAGAACTATATTTGCTAAAATTGCTAAAGACGATTTTGCAAAATCTAAAATTTTAAAAATAGAATATATCCCAGGATTTGCCGTTGAAGATAATGTTGATAAATCTCGTAAAAGAGAAACTGTTATTATGATCGGTTATGCTGTTTTTGTCAGTGAAGAAGACTTAAAGAAAGGAGTAAATGGAAAAACAACCGCTTTATATAAAATAAATGACCGTTTGTTACGACAAAGCAAAAACTTAACTTCAAAAGCAAAATTAGCCGTGACTTATCTTAATAGTAGACTTCATTCTGAATCATGATAGCTATTGCTATTACAATCACTTTTATAACACTAGGCTTTATCTTACAAAAAAACCACAAGCAGTTTGCAAGTAAAATAAAGCCTCTGTCACAAAAAATAAACTTCTACCTCTTATTAGCTCTTATCAGCTTCTTATTCGCCAACAAACAACAAAACATAATCCTCGGTATTCCCTTCATTTTAGGAATCACCATCCAACTTTTTCCCGCTTTATTAGGACTGCTCTTTAAAAAAAAATCTCCCAACTTCGCAACAGACTTACTGATATTCTCCAGTTATGGCGGCGGCAATCGCGGTGTATTATTACTCACCCTATTTGAACCTTCTTTACTGCCGCTGTTTATTATCATCGACTTAGGCAATTTCATCTCGCTACTACTGATTTATCCTCTACTAATTCGTTTAAATGACAACACCAATCTAGCAACAAAACAGAAAAAAAGCGCGTGGTGGGATATTGTTTTGATATTAATTGCCATTGCCAGCGGTTTCGCACTGCGAGCATGGGATAACAATTTCATTCCGCTATTAAATACAATGACCAAGCAACTAATTACCATTTCAATTGCTTTGTATTTAGGCTTGCAATTTAATCCTGAAATTTTAAAACATCCCTGTTTATTACTAAAAAGAATGTTTGCTGCCCGTATCGTTGGCTTATTATTACCAACTGTTTTTTGTCTGACTTGTTATTATTTAGGCTGGTTAAATGAAATAGACTTACAAGCCAGTTTAATTATTGTTGCCCTATTTGTGTTGCTACCTGTCAGTTCGCTAGTTCCTGTCATGCTTGAACACAGTAGTATTCATAAACAAGTCGTTGATGATGTCGTAGGTTCGTCAGGTTTGTATTTGTTAGCTCTTATTTTTTTAAGCTTACTAAAGACAATCTTAAACATCAGTTACGTTTAATTGCAATGCCAGCATAATGGCATCTTCACGCCCGTTTTCAGTGTAGCAATAGCCTTTCTTATACCGATTCATTTGATGAAGCCTAAGTCTTCACAAAACTCGGTAGAGCGTAATAGTGAAACGTATTGCGCGTATTACGCTGTCACTCACGCACTACAGCATTATTGATTAATGCAGTATCGATTGTGAACCCATTGATTGCGCTGATTTCACCGTAGTTGACAACGCATTGATTTCGCGGGAAATAGTGGCATACAGTTCCGTTGTCCATAGTGGAAGTTGTTCTGAATCAGCTTTTAAAGGAGTGACTCTTGGATCGTGCGGGGCGATGACGACTTTTACATTCTCCGCGCCTACTTGCGTGGTGAGGATGAAAAGTTCTTCTATGGTTTCATCGCCCATAGCAAGGCAACCGATAGAGACGGCTCTGCCATGTATGAAAATATCCGAACCAGGTTCAGTGCGTCCTTCCATCTCTGCATGGAGCAAGTCAAATGCGTTTGGGTAGTTGAGTTTCATGGACAGGTGGTAATGGCTGTTGGGATTGAGTCCCTCGATTCGGTATATGCCTTCTGGCACTTGCTCGTCGCCTAGGCGCAATTTTGGACCCGCTACGCCACTGGCAGCCTGAATGCGGTAGCTGTGAATTAGGCGGAATTCTGCGTTATCCCTTGCCCATAGTTCCAGTTTCTTTTCCTGTTTTAAGGCAACGAGGGTGATTTCTTTGGGAGGAAAGGATACTTTGGCTTTGGTGAAATAGTTATTTAGTTTGCGTGTCGCATTGACACCGTAAATTTGCACAATATCTTCTACGGTTCTTTGACCTACTGGATTAATTGGGAGGTAATTTGGCATACTTTGAGCCTGTGGTTTTACTGGTGTGATAACAGTCGGTGTATTAATGGGCTGGTACTCGGAGCAGGCAACCAGTAATGCTGTCAGGGCTAAGCCGACAATGATTTTGCGTGTTGATTTCATAATGTGTGAGATAAAAAAAGTTGGATATTGTTATACATTTTAGCCTATCGACATCCTTCTTTCTCAATATGAATGGAATTTTTACAAAAGCAATGCTTCACTTATTGTTTCTGATATTTATCCCCGTACAATCAACTCGTAAGTCGGAATTAGCGATAACGCATTCCGCCGAATGTTGTGTCATTACATACAACACAATATGGCTATCGCTTATTGTGCCTTTACCGCGTTTTATATGCTGAAACAATCCATACAAACCTCTATCTCATGATAAAATCGCTTATTTTTTAAGCAAGTAGCGATTCAAATTATGAAAATCAGTGAAACGTGGTTAAGAAGTTACGTTAATCCACCCCTCGATACTGCCGCATTGGTGGCGCAAATTACTATGGCTGGCTTGGAAGTCGATTCAGTTGAACCTGCTGCGGCAGTGTTTAGCGGTGTAGTGGTCGGCGAAGTATTGGCAATGGAAAAACATCCAGATGCCGACAAATTGCGCGTTTGCCGTGTCAATGTTGGTGAAGCTGAACCGTTACAAATTGTTTGTGGCGCGGCGAATGTACGCGTTGGTTTAAAAATTCCAGCAGCGTTGATTGGCGCGGTATTGCCCGAAGATTTTAAAATCAAAAAATCCAAATTACGCGGTGTGGAATCGTTTGGAATGCTGTGTTCTGAAAAAGAACTTGGGCTTGCCGCTGATGCTAACGGCTTAATGGAATTACCCAATGACGCGCCTGTCGGTGTGGATATTCGTGACTATTTATCGCTGAATGATTCGATTATTGAAGTGGATTTAACGCCGAATCGGGCGGATTGTTTGAGTGTTGAAGGTATTGCGCGTGAAGTTGCGGTATTAAATGAAATGGACTGGACGGCTACACAGTTTGAAAACAGCGCGGTTGCTCATGCCGAATCATTAACCGTCAGCGTGCAAGCTTCTGAAGCCTGCCCCCGTTACCTAGGTCGTTTAATCAAAGGCGTTAATCCACAAGCCGAAACGCCATTATGGATGCAGGAACGCTTGCGCCGTTCAGGTGTGCGCAGTTTAGGCGCGGTGGTTGATGTCACTAACTATGTGTTAATCGAATTAGGTCAACCGCTACACGCCTTTGATGCCGATAAATTAACAGGCGGTATCACCGTGCGTTATGCGCAAGCCGATGAAGAATTGGCGTTATTAAATGGGCAAACCATCAAACTCGACACTGAATCCTTAGTCATTGCCGACAATGTTCAAGCCCTTGCTTTAGCAGGTGTCATGGGTGGCAGTGAATCAGCGGTGAGCGATAGCACGCAAGACATTTTCTTAGAATGCGCATTTTTTACGCCACTAACGATTGTAGGTAAAGCGCGGCAATATGGTTTGCACACCGATTCATCACACCGTTTTGAACGTGGCGTAGATTTTACTTTACAAGTTCGTGCTATCGAACGAGCGACGCAACTAATTGTCGATATTGCAGGTGGTAGCGGCGGTGCAATTACCGAAGTCACCACAGAAGCCGCATTACCTAACCGTGATGCTGTGTTGTTAAGAAAACAACGCCTAGAAAAAACCCTAGGTATCGCCATTGCTGATGAACGCGTGGTGTCTATTTTTCAACGCTTAGGTCTGGCTGTAGAAATCCAAGCTGACGGCTGGCTAGTTACACCGACAGGCTTTCGTTTTGACATCGCTATCGAGGCGGATTTAATCGAAGAAATTGCGCGTATTGTCGGTTATAACAACCTGCCTAACAGCAGTTTACTCATGCGTTCGCAACTAGGTTTAGCGACTGAAAGCGTGTTAGAACTCGACCGCGTGAAAGATTTATTAGTCGATAGAGGTTATCAAGAAGCTATCACCTACAGTTTTGTCGATGAAGACATCCAAAAAATCATCGCACCGAATGATGAAGTCGTGCGTTTAAAAAATCCTATTTCTGCCGATATGGCAGTGATGCGCACCACTTTATGGTGTGGGTTAATTAAAGCGGCTTTGCATAACACCAACCGCCAACAAACCCGCGTGCGCTTATTTGAAACAGGCTTACGTTTTGTGCAGAAAGATGGTGAAACTCAACAGGAAAAAATGTTGGCAGGTTTAGCCTTAGGCAGCGCATACACTGAACAATGGGGCAAAAAAACCCGCAAAGTTGATTTCTTTGATGTTAAAGCTGACGTAGAAGCCTTGTTTGGTTTAACAGGCTGTGAAGCGCAGTTTGTCCCCGCAGAACAAACCGCCTTGCATCCATATCAAACCGCTGAAATTCTCAACAAAGATGGGCAAAGTATCGGCTGGTTAGGGATGTTACATCCTAATCTTGAAAAACAACTGGGGTTTGATAGCCAAGTATTTTTATTTGAATTAGCACAAGACCTAGTATTAACTAAAACACCTGCTAAATTTAAACCGTTGTCTAAATATCCGTCTGTGCGCCGCGATTTAGCCTTGTTAGTCAATGATGGCATCACTGCAAATCAGCTAATTGACTGTATTAAAAACAGCAATGAACCCACACTACAAGATGTTGTAATTTTTGATATTTATCGTGGTAAAGGTGTAGTAGAAGGCTGTAAAAGCGTAGCATTGAGCATAACCTTACAAAATGACATACAAACGCTTACAGATTCAGAAATAGATGCTATAGTTAGCACGTTGTTAGACACACTGACCCGAAACACGGGCGCAAAATTGAGAGATTGATTCATGGCATTAACAAAAGCAGATTTTGCAGAAGGCTTATTTGACGAGCTAGGCTTAAACAAGCGCGAAGCGAAGGACATGGTAGAGTTCTTTTTTGAAGAAATCAAAAGTTCTTTAGAGCAAGGTAAGCAAGTAAAAATTTCTGGATTCGGTAAATTTGAACTGCGAGACAAAAGCAGTCGCCCTGGCAGAAACCCAAAAACAGGCGAAGAAATTCCCATTACAGCACGGCGTGTGGTAACATTCCGTTCAGGTCAAAAACTAAAAGCCCGAGTAGAAGCGTATGTTGGATCCGAGTAATAATGATCTGCCAGTTATTCCCGCAAAACGTTATTTCACCATTGGTGAAGTCAGCGAATTGTGTGGAGTCAAACCTCATGTATTACGCTATTGGGAACAAGAGTTCACCGAACTCAGCCCGATAAAACGACGCGGAAACCGTCGTTATTATCAGCGTCATGACGTATTGATGATACGGCAAATTCGTTCGTTACTCTACGAGCAAGGTTACACCATTGGTGGTGCAAGAGCGCATTTAAGCAGTGATGACAACAAAGACAATGCCACCATCACCAAGCAACTCATTCACCAAATGGTCGCTGATCTCGAAGACATTTTAGAATTACTAAAATAGAACTACAAAAAAAGGGCGGATACTGTATAATCCGCCCTCTTGCTTCACCAGAGATTGTATTCACAC
Source organism: Methylococcales bacterium (assembly GCA_037133675.1). GTDB lineage: Bacteria > Pseudomonadota > Gammaproteobacteria > Methylococcales > Methylomonadaceae > UBA4132. The sequence continues at coordinate 1,072 of JBAXNR010000111.1, read as the reverse complement.
TCTCACTCAATAAAAATCACCAAAACACATCGGAGCGTAGCGCAGCTTGGTAGCGCACTTGTCTGGGGGACAAGGGGTCGCAGGTTCAAATCCTGTCGTTCCGACCAAACACTGAATCAATAAGATGCAAAGAAGCACATAAACCTGCAAGTTATAAGGCTTAGCGGGTTTTTTATTGTTCAACGAAGCTCAAGGAAATGCAGTAACACTCGACACTTTATGCAGTAAGTTTTACAGTAACAGCTTATTTTTACTGTTACTGCCTAGAGAGTTACTGCAATGGCTAAAGAATTACTGACTGATGTCACTATCCGCAACGCAAAACCTATCGACAAAGACAAACGCCTTAATGATGGCGGCGGGCTTTATTTGCTCATTAAACCCAATGGCGCGAAGTGGTGGCGATTTGATTACACCATCGAAAATAAGCGTAAAACTTTATCCATTGGTGTTTACCCTGCTACTGGTTTAGCCGATGCTAGACGTAAAGTTGAGGAAGCGCGTAACCAAAATGCAAACGGTATCGATCCTAGTAAAGCCAGAAAAGAAATAAAGGCAGAACAACGGTTGACCGCTGAAAACAAAAAACGCATTGATGCTGGATTAACCGTCGTTGACAGTTTTGAGTATGTGGCGTTGGAGTGGTACGAAAAGAAAATGCTTAACAAGTCAGAGAGCCACCAAAAGCGAACGCTGGCACTATTAAAGCGTGACTTGTTCCCTTGGCTTGGTAGTCGTCCTATTGCGTCAATCAAAGCACCTGAATTACTCGAAGTGTTACAACGTATCGAAAGCCGAAATGCCATAGAGACGGCACATAGAGCGTTGCAAGCCAGTGGGCAGGTTTTTAGATATGCCGAAGCCAGCGGGCGCGTAGAGCGAGATATAAGCCAATCATTAAAAGGTGCATTGACCGCTGTTAATGGTGGACATTTTGCCTCAATGACTGACCCGCAACAGGTAGCCCCACTTTTACGCGCCATTGATATTTATAGCGGTTCGTTTGTTGTTAAATCCGCACGGCTTTCTCATAAAAATGTCATTGACATCTGGCATAATATAGCAACTTTAA
>JBAXNR010000110.1:0-12566 GCA_037133675.1 Methylococcales bacterium | reverse complement strand
GTCTCTTCCTCATTTTATCAAGGACTTAGGGCTTAAGTTGGCGCATATGGGGGGGTATGGTCGACAAATATGCTGGTGAACGCGGTGAACCAACTGGTTCAATTTGTGGTAGCACGAGTCTGTTATTTGACGGATATTATTTAAAACTTCATGCTGGACCAGTATCAGGAGGCATAGTCACTCAAGCGTGGCACGCTAGATCAGGACATAAAATTTCTGGAATGTTTGACTATAGTGTGGAGAGACAGGGGATTCCCAACAACGGACCTATTCCAGAAGGTGAATACTGGATTCAGCCATCGCAATTGAGAGAGTTTTTATGGGCAGGCGATAGTTGGGGTTGTGCACGAATCACAATTCATCCGCAAACAGCAACGAACACTTATTCAAGAGGAGGATTTTTTATTCATGGAGGCAAAGTTTTTGGTAGCATTGGCTGTATTGACCTAGCCTACGGAATGGACTCTTTCAGAAATAAAATAAAATCGCTTGCTCCGTCCACGTCTGGTGACTGTACGATTCCTCTGACGGTAAAGTACGCAGCGACATCGGTTGGCGATCCTTAAAACGCAATATATTTGGGGGGTAAGATGAAATCACGGCCTGTCCTTCTTTTAGCGATTGTCGCTATTGTAGCTCTATGCGGCTATGTAGATTATACAGTCGTGCTTGAGTATTATGGTGCGGGGTCTCCGTACTATGGTCGCAGTATCAACATGGACAAATGGCAAAACCCGTTGCCGTTTCTTGCCTTGGTCAATGCTGTAATCTTAGCGGTGATCGGTTTTATTCTGAATATATACCGAAGGAAATAAAACCGCGTACGTTGGGGTGAGCCTCAAGCGAACCCCAACATTTTCAAGCATTCGCTACTCATTCAATAACTCGACTTAACATTGCGTTGAAATGCTTGCGTGTTGCTCATCAGTTTGTTGAGGTTCGTTCCTCCCCCAATCTACACAACTGTGAAAAGTGAGAGATTATAAGCGATAATAGTTATTTATAATTCTGGAATAATCATTATGCGTTTATTGCTGTTATTCGTTGCGTTGTTGTTAGCGGCTTGCGGGGCTACAAAATTTGTTGCCCAAGTACAAACTATTGTGTTGACTGAGCAGGATAAAGATAAACCGCTAACTGTTTCCGTTGGTGACAGTTTTGTGATCCGTCTTAATGAGAATCCAACTACGGGGTATGTGTGGGCAATTGATGTGCAAACTGAGTTATTGGTGTTGCAACGTAGCGATTATGTAAGCGATGCGCAACCTAATACGCATGGCGCAGTCCATATTGTTGGTGGTGGCGGTAAACGAAGCTTTACGTTTGTAGCACCAAAATCAGGAGTGGCAACACTCAAATTGAAACATTGGCGATCTTGGGAAGGCGATGCTTCAATTGTTGATACATTCAGTATACTGGTACAAATTGAGGCAAAATAACCGTGTACCTCGTACGTTGGGCTAATTTCGCGTAGGTTGGGGTGAGGCACGAACCCCAACACCAACACATACCACGCGCACTGTTGGGGTTCGTTATCACTCACCCCAACCTACGACTCGTCTCGCTCACAAACTCCAGCGAGTAGTGTGTGACGGAACGTAAATTCTGGCAACGTGTTTAGCGTGTAATAAAAGCCAAATTTACACGTTTATCAAGCTATCACCATTTTAAAGGCTGAGCATCGCGTATTTTTATCCTAAATATTGTGGTATAGCTCTAAGTATTGTTTGGCACTGTTACGCCAAGAGAAATCTCTGTGCATGGCGTTGGTTTGTATTTGCTGCCAAATCTGCTGGTCGCTGTATAACAGCGTCGTGCGTTTAAAGGCTTCGAGTAACGCACCCGCGTGAGCTTCCTTAAAGACGATGCCTGTCGCGCTGGAGTCGGCAAGGCTGGTTGATAAAGTATCGACAACTGTATCCGCTAATCCGCCCGTTTTTCTAACGACGGGAATTGTGCCGTAACGCTGACTGTACATTTGATTTAAGCCGCAAGGTTCAAAACGTGATGGCATTAAAAATACATCAATACCTGCTTCGATAAGGTGTGCCAGTGATTCATCATAGTCAATAATTATAACGATTTTATCAGGAAATAAACGGGCAAGATTTTGTAAGCGTTGTTCAAAGGTTTTATTGCCATTACCGAGCAAGACCAGCTGCATCGGCAACTCCACCATATCAGGCAAACAATCTATCACCATATCTATGCCTTTTTGTTCCACTAATCGGCTTATCAGTCCGAATAAAGGCACTTGGTCGTTGACTGGCAGATTGACTCTTCTTTGTAATTCCGCTTTATTGAGCTGTTTTTTGGATAGGGAATCAACGTTGTAATGCTGAGGAATATGAGGGTCTATTTCAGGATTCCATTCATTGGTATCAATGCCATTAATAATGCCTATTAGATCGTCACTACGGTAGGCTAATAAGCCTTCAAGACCATAACCATACTCAGGCGTTTGAATTTCTAACGCATAAGTAGGGCTGACCGTAGTAATACGATCCGCATAAACGATGCCGCCTTTAATAAAAGACAATAATCCATGAAACTCTAAACCATTAGGATTCATCAGTTGACCAGGTAAGTTCAATGAACGAACACTCTGCATGGGAAATAGTCCCTGATAAGCCATGTTATGAATGGTAAACACGGTTTTAGGGCGGTCACGCTCCATTGATAGTAGTGCTGGCACTAATCCACTTTGCCAATCGTTGCAATGCACGATGTCGGGCTTCCAATTTCGATTAACTTTGTCCATTGCCACCTCAACGGCCACCCGACAAAACAAAGCAAAACGATCGGCATTATTAGCCCACGGAACACCTAATTCATCGACATAGGGATTACCAGCCAAGTCAAAAAGATCAGGACAATCTACCAGCCAAGCAACCACTGGGCTATCGGGAATCATCGTTTCAAATATGCTAACTAGGTGGTTATCAATGCGTAATGAACAAAGAAAACGTACGTCACCGACGGTTTTTAACGCGGGGTATTTGGGGAGGATAACTTTAACGTCTTGCCCTAATTCAGTTAATGCTTTAGGTAAACTGCTGCACACATCGGCAAGACCGCCTGTTTTAATCAGTGGATAGGCTTCACTGGTGACAAAAAGTATCTTTTTCATTTTTAATTATTATTATGTTGTCAGCTATTTGTTACCCGCCAAAATACGTCTATCCATACTGTAAAGACGTATTTTTTGACGGAGACGAAGTTAGAGCTTCAAGATTACGCCCCCTAAAGGCGGCAGGGTAAGATTGATTGAGTTGAGCTGCCCCATCCATTCTTTAGGTTCTGACACAATAATGCCACTGCCTATATTGCTCCCATCGTAATAGCTGGAGTCTGAATTAAAAATTTCCTTGTAATGCCCTGCTTTAGGCACGCCAATTCGGTAATTTTCCCGCACCACAGGGGTGAAGTTGAGAATAACCAGCAACTCTTCGTCACCGTGTTTACGGCGATAGCTGATAATGGATTGTTGTACATCACAGCAATCTATCCACTCGAAACCTTGATGATCAAAATCATGTTGGTATAACGCGGACTCAGTTTTGTACAACTGATTGAGGTCTTTGACCAATGTTTGTACGCCGCGATGATGTGAGTAATCCAACACATACCAGTCTAGGGAGGTATGAAAATCCCATTCTGTGCCTTGCCCAAATTCACAACCCATAAACAGTAGTTTTTTACCAGGATAGGTGTATAACAATGTGTATAACAGCCGCAAGTTAGCGAAGCGTTGCCATTCATCTCCTGGCATTTTACTGACTAACGATCCCTTACCATGCACAACTTCATCGTGAGAAAACGGCAGGGTAAAGTTTTCGGTGAACGCGTACAGCATACCAAAAGTTAGTTGGTTATGATGGTAGGGTCTGTGTATAGGGTTTTCGCTCATGTATGCCAAAATGTCGTGCATCCAACCCATATTCCATTTCATCGAAAAGCCTAAACCACCCGTCCATGTTGGACGCGTGACTTGCGGCCATGATGTAGATTCTTCTGCCATCACTACCGTACCAGGGTGTTGCGCGTGAACAACTTCATTTAACTCTCTTAGAAAATGAATGGCTTCTAAATTCTCGTTACCACCATACATATTAGCAACCCAGTCTCCATCCTCACGAGAATAATCCAAGTAAAGCATAGAGGCGACCGCATCAACGCGTAAGCCATCAAGATGAAACTCTTCTAGCCAAAAAATAGCACTTGCCAGTAAGAAGTTTCGCACTTCATTACGACCATAGTTGTAGATTAACGTCCCCCAATCACGGTGTTCACCTTTACGCGGGTCTTCATGCTCATACAACGCGCTGCCATCAAAACGCGCCAAGGCAAACGAATCTTTTGGAAAATGTGCAGGTACCCAATCGAGGATAATACCAATGTCGTTTTGATGACAGGTATCGATGAAAAAACGAAAATCATCGGGCGTACCATGACGGCTAGTCGGTGCGAAATAACCTGTGGTTTGATAACCCCAAGACGCATCTAACGGATGCTCAGTAATGGGCAGTAATTCGATATGGGTAAAACCCATTTGTTTAACGTAGTCAACTAATTGCACTGCGAGTTCTCGATAATTGAGAAAATTACCTAGATTGTCGCGTTTCCATGAACCTAAATGTACTTCGTAAATAGACATTGGCTCGTGTAGCCAATCGTGTTTCACACGTTCCTTTATCCATGCTTGATCTTGCCAAGTATAACTATCTTCTTTGGTGACTACCGAGGAAGTATTGGGACGAAATTCAAATTGCTGTCCATAAGGATCGGTTTTTACTAGAATTTGGTTGCTATCACGATTTAATATTTCAAATTTATAAAAACAACCTTCTTGTAAATCAGGAATAAATAATTCCCAAAGCCCACCTCCTCCAAGACTACGCATCGGATGACAACGACCATCCCAGCGATTGAAATCACCAACCACACTGACACGCCCTGCATTAGGTGCCCACAGCGCGAAAAATACGCCATCAATACCATCAACAGTGTGTAAATGCCCGCCCAGTTTTTGATAAATATGCCAGTGCTTACCTTCGCCGAACAAGTGTTGATCAAATTCAGGTAATTGTGTGCCGAAACTGTAGGGGTCATGACTTTCGTGTGCGTTACCGTCTTTATCTAACCAAGATAGCTGATAATGTTCGGGGATTATTTCACGCGCAGTGAGTGTGTATTCAAAAAAATCGCTATCAGGTACGCGGTTTAATAGCACGCCATTATGAGTGAAACTGACTATTTCTGCGTAAGGCGAATAAACGGTAATCTTATCTTGATTTTTCGTTCGATGACGACCTAATACAGAAAAGGGGTCATGATGCTTAGCTTCGGTGATTTTTATAAAATCGGCACTAAGAATGTTTTTTAATTGCTTTTTCACTTTGCTAAGCCTCATGTAGTAGAATAATAAGCGGTAAATGTTACCAAACACAACCGAAGTTGTGAAACTATTCTACTTGGAGATGAAAAATGTCGGAATCCAATAATAATAAAAATGATCGTATTGTTAGTCATTTAACGCGTAATACCATTGCTTTAATCTTAGCAGGTGGTCGTGGCTCAAGGTTAATGAATATGACTGATTGGCGTGCTAAACCAGCAGTTCCCTTCGGTGGAAAGTTTCGCATTATCGACTTCCCGTTATCAAACTGTGTCAACTCAGGCATTCGTAAAATAGGTATTTTAACACAATATAAAGCCGACTCTTTAATTCGCCATATCCAGCAAGGCTGGGGCTTTTTGCGCGGTGAATTTGGTGAATATGTTGACTTAATGCCTGCACAACAACGAATTGATGAAAATTCTTGGTATAAAGGCACAGCAGATGCTATCTTTCAAAATATTGATATTTTACGCAGCCGTAGACCTGAACATATTTTAATATTGGCTGGTGATCACATTTACAAAATGGACTATGGCGAAATGTTGGCGGATCACATTGCCAAAAATGCTCAGTTAACCATCGGTTGTATCGAAGTATCATTGGAGGAAGCCACTGCTTTTGGGGTAATGGATGTGGATGATGATCGCCGTGTTAAAGCTTTTGTCGAAAAACCCGAAAATCCACCCGTGATGCCAGGAAGGACCGATACCGCACTCGCTTCTATGGGTATTTATATTTTTAATGCGGACTTTTTGTTTGAGAAATTAATTGAAGATTCTAAGAATCCAGATTCTACCAATGATTTCGGCAAAGATATTATTCCCGCTGTTATTAACGACCATATAGTGAACGCTTATCCATTTTTGGATTTACAAGGTGGTCAAGCCTACTGGCGCGATGTAGGTACCATTGATGCCTATTGGTCTGCCAATATGGAATTAGTGAGTGTTAAGCCAGACTTGAATTTATACGATAACACTTGGCCTATTTGGACTTACCAAGCGCAAACTCCACCCGCTAAATTCGTATTTGATAATGATGATAGACGTGGGCAAGCGGTGGACTCAATGGTATCGGGTGGCTGTGTTATTTCAGGAGCTAATGTCAAACGTACGTTATTATTTTCCAATGTTAGAGTCAATTCATACACCACCATAACCGATTCTATCGTATTACCTGATGTTGAGATTGGACGCAATTGCCGTATCACCAAAGCCATTATCGAACGGGGTTGTGTCGTGCCTGAAGGTACAGTGATTGGTGAGGACAGAGTTGACGATGAAAGACGGTTTCATGTCAGTGCTGGTGGTGTCGTTTTAGTCACTGCTGAAATGCTAGGACAAGACATACATTACAGTGGCTTGCCTGTAAACACCATGCAACCTGTAAAATAACAACATGAACAAGAAGAAATTAAAACTGGTGTTATGTTGGCACATGCACCAGCCAGAGTATAGGGATTTGCAGACAGGGGAATTCATACTACCTTGGACTTATCTGCATGTCATTAAAGACTATGTTGACATGGCTGCGCATCTGGAAGCTGTGCCTACAGCCAAAGCAGTGGTTAATTTCGCTCCTATTTTGCTGGAGCAGATAGAGGAATACGCCAAGCAAGTTAACGGTTATTTGCATGACCATACGCCTATTAAGGATGTGTTTTTAGCGGCGTTAGTGAGTCCGACTCTCTCAAGTAATTCAGAAGAACGCTTGACGTTAGTCAAAGACTGTTTGCGGGCAAACCGTGACAGGCAAATTAACCGTTACCCTGCTTTTCAAAAATTAGCAGGAATGACCGACTGGCTAGATCAGCATTTTGATGCCCTACCGTATATCAATGACCAGTTTATCATTGATATGCTGGTTTGGTATCACTTAGCGTGGATGGGTGAAACGGTTAAACTCAGCGATAGCCGAGTGCAGCACCTGATAGAAAAAGGGTCAGCTTACACGCAACATGACCGACTTGAACTACTGGAAATTATTGGCGAGCAGTTGTCGCACGTCATTCAACGCTACAAAGTATTGGCTAGAAAAGGGCGTGTTGAACTATCAGTCACGCCTTATGCACATCCAATTATGCCGCTATTACTAGATATTCAAAGCACACATCAAGCAATGCCAGATGCACCTTTACCAAAATTGCAACACTATACGGGTGGTGAACAGCGTGTTGCATGGCATCTTAAAAAAGGCGTACAAACTTTTGAACGGTTTTTTGGCTTTAAGCCTAAAGGTTGTTGGCCATCCGAAGGAGCTATTTGCGCACAAACGCTAAAAATATTAGGTAATTCTGGTTTTACTTGGACAGCAAGTGGCGGCTCTGTACTGGGCAATAGTTTACATCTTCCTGAAAATCAGCAACTACAGAGTCATCATCACCCTTTCAAATTAGATAAAACTAAAATAGCCTGCTTTTTCCGTGACGACGGTTTATCGGATCTTATCGGTTTTGATTATTCAACGTGGCACGCTGATGATGCGGTAGCTGATTTGATTAAACACCTAGAAAATATTGCCGAACATGAACCTGAAGATTCCGTGGTATCCATTATCATGGATGGTGAAAATGCGTGGGAATATTTTCCTCGTAATGGCTATTTTTTCCTAAGTGCTTTATATCAACGGCTTGCTAATCACCCTGCGATTGAATTAACCACCTTTTCAGAATGCTTAAAAAACAAAGTATCGGTTAAACCATTAAAAAAATTAGTGGCAGGGAGCTGGGTTTATGGTACTTTCTCAACGTGGATAGGCGATGGCGATAAAAATCGCGGTTGGGATATGCTCGGCGATGCTAAATCATCCTTCGATCAAGCGATAGCTGCTAACCGCCTAACAGATCAACAACTGCAAGAGGCTGAACAGCAATTGGCAATTTGTGAAGGCTCTGACTGGTTCTGGTGGTTTGGTGACTATAATCCTGGGCTAGCAGTCAGTAGTTTTGAAAAACAATTCCGTCTTAATCTGGCTAATTTGTATCGATTATTAGGGGAAGAACCGCCTGCCTATTTATCGCTATCTTTTACTCAAGGCTCGGGCGCACCTGCTATGGGCGGCACTATGCGTCTAGGAACTTAACAATAGTATTTTTCATTGTTGTAAGGATGATGGATTCCCAGGAAGCCCACATTCACGATAGATGGATTCAAGTCCATCTATAAGCCATTAACTGAAAGACAAACCATTCAAACTGATATAACGAAAAGCAATGAATACACTTCTAAACAAACGCCGCGCGGGTGTGTTGCTACACATCACTTCTTTACCAGGGACAGGTCAACAAGGTGATTTAGGGCAAGATGCCTACAATTTTGTCAATTTTCTGGGTACTACAGGAATGACTGTTTGGCAAACCTTACCCTTGGGCGCGACGCATAGCGATGGATCACCTTATCAGTGTTTATCTGCACACGCGGGTAATCCCGAATTAATCAATATTGATAACTTAGTCAACTTAGGCTGGTTGTCTCCCTCTGAACACTGTCAAGACTGCCAGCGGCAAGCGGCTAAATTTTATAAAGGCTGCCTAATATCTAAAGCATTTTATGGTTTTTTAGATCACGCATCAGCACAAGATAAAACAGATTTTGAGAATTTTTGTCGGAATAAAGCATTCTGGTTGGATGATTTTGCCTTATTTATGGCACTGCGAAGTGAATTTAATCAACAATGCTGGAATCAATGGCCAGAAACACTCAAACAACGTGAAACCAACGCCATTAAAGCAGCCTCTCTGCGCTTAAAAGCTGAAATTGCTATTATCAAATTTGAACAATATATTTTCTTTCGGCAATGGATGGCATTAAAAGCTTATGCTAATCAGCGTGGCATACTGCTATTCGGTGATATTCCTATTTTCGTCTCTTATGACAGTGCCGATGTTTGGGCGAGCCGTGACATTTTTAAACTCGATAAAGACGGTGAAATGTCAGTGGTTGCAGGCGTACCGCCCGACTACTTTTCCGAAGAAGGACAGCGGTGGGGTAATCCACATTACAACTGGGATAGACTGCAAGAAACAGGATTTCATTGGTGGATAGAACGAATGCAGACCCAATGCGAACAATTTGATATTCTGCGCATCGACCATTTTCGTGGGCTAGAAGCCGCGTGGGAAATTCCCGCCACCGAAGCAACCGCGAAACTAGGGCAATGGGTTAAAGCTCCTGGTTCTGCCTTATTACAAGCAATAATGGAAAAATTAGGTGACATTCCGTTAGTTGCCGAGGATTTAGGCGTTATTACTCCAGAAGTTGACGCATTAAGAGACGAATTTCATTTGCCAGGCATGAAAATTTTACAATTTGCCTTTAGCGGCGAACCTAATAATCCGTATTTACCCGATAATTACGAAAAAAATTGTGTCGCTTACACTGGTACGCATGATAACGACACTACCTTAGGCTGGTCTGAACAACTAACTGATGCACAGAAAACCCATATTTTTGACTACCTCGGCAATCCTTCCACATCATTGAGTTGCGCACTGATACAGACCGCCTTAGCATCGGTTGCCAATCTTTGCGTAATTCCCATGCAGGATATTTTAGAATTAAATTCCGAACACCGCATGAATACTCCTGGAACAACCACGGGTAATTGGAACTGGCGTTTTCAATGGCATCAGCTTGCACCTGAGCGTGCCGCCAGATTAGCGTACCTTGTGCAATTATTTAATCGAAAGTAAATTTGGGAGGGAGTTACCTCCTAAAGTTTTATTACGCTGGCATTACTGATTAAGGAATCAAAAAATATGTTTTTGATTCCTTAGCTCTTAACTGTGGATAATGATCCATTAGTCTCTTTCAAGGTGATTTTGTCCTTAAGTGCCTATGCTCAAAAACAAAAACAACGCTTTACCCAGTACGATTTCGCTTATTTTCTGATTATTTGAAAATAGAATTACGCTCTCCTTGATTTCATGACTATTTCTGGAGCTAGCGAAAGTCCTAATTTAAAAAATCGGCTGAATAATCAAGATTTATGCGCTACTACCCTGCCCCACTTATTTATTTTTAAAATTATAGGAAGCTAAAATGACCCAAGATGAATTGAAACAAAAAGTTGCTCAAGCTGCTATTCCCTATGTAAGAGATTTTGCTATTATCGGTGTCGGCACAGGCTCTACCGTTAATCACTTTATTGATTATTTAGCCGATTTTAAAGCCGACATAGAAGGCACAGTATCGAGTTCACAAGCCAGTACCGAACGGTTAAAAAAATTAGGCATTCCTGTGTTTGACTTAAATGCAGTGGGTACACTGGATGTTTATGTCGATGGCGCGGATGAAATCAGCCCACACAAGCATTTAATTAAAGGCGGTGGCGGCGCATTGACGCGTGAAAAAATCATTGCCGCAGCCAGTAAAAAGTTTATTTGTATCGCCGATGGTTCTAAACAAGTTGATGTATTAGGCGCGTTCCCGTTGCCTGTTGAAGTGATTCCAATGGCGAGAAGTTACGTCGCCAGAGAATTAGTGAAATTAGGTGGTCAACCCGTATGGCGCGAAAATTTTATTACCGATAACCATAATGAAATTCTCGATGTTCATAATTTGAATATTCTCAATCCAATTGAGCTAGAACAAATCATCAACAATATCGTTGGCGTAGTCACCGTGGGTATTTTTGCCATGCGTCCTGCGGATGTAGTGTTGGTTAGCGTAGGTAACGAGATTATCACGTTCTAACAATTGCGTCGTCACCACATAATCCGCGCTTTAAAATGTGGGTTATGTGATACAGTTTGCATTCAAATTGCACAGTTACTTGAGGGTAGTTATGAGCGATACAACTTCTGAAAAAGCAACAACAAACAAATCGACTAAGAAATGTAATTCGTTTTTTTCGCTCAACAAAAAAGATAAACAACATCTTCCTTGGTTGATTTTCCTATTAGGAAATGCACTAGGATTAGGTATCTTGTGTTTTTATTGGCATGAGTATTTGGAGATACCAGAGCCGCTGTTTTCTAGTGTTGTCTTGCTGGTATTGATAACTACCAGTCTTGCTGTCGCCCCACTCATTCGTTTTGTTATGGTCGGCTGGGAAGCTCGCCGTCATGAATTTCTCAATCGGCTCAATGGTGACGCGCTGACCGCTTATTTACAACAATTTTGGGAAATACATACCAGAGATCATGAGAGATTTGGTTTTATTGATTGGAAGCCATCCGATGAAAGAGTTACGGAATCCGATAAGAAGGTTACGAAAGATCAAATAAAAACAACCATGGAAAAAGCATTTGATGCTATCTACAGTGAACAATATGGTCGTTCAGCCTTTATCGTACCGATAGTATTATTAATTGCCATCATTTTTATATCAACGGTATTAAGCGTCTTATTTTACCTAGATCTTAAACAGATTATACACATTCGTACCTTGGATATTAGTGCAAAAATAGCCATTGCATCAATGGCGGGGGCGTATATGTATGTGGTTAGTAATATTATTCAAAGTGTGCGACAACGTAGCCTGAATACCTCTGATATTTATTGGCACATACTGAGAATGTTATTAGCTATTCCTATCGGTTTTGCATTGACATCTCCAATGATTACCAATATCGACGTGGGGATTAGACCTTTTGTGGCATTTGGTCTGGGTACATTACCAATGGATCAGATTATTAAAGTGTTGAGCGAAGCCACTAGAAAAATACTTCCATCCTCGTTCAAGGTAGATGAAAAATCTGATAAATTGATTAAACTAACAGGGGTGACAAATCGTGTTGCTTCGATACTGAATGCCGAAGGAGTCGATTCTATTGAACAAATCATTACTGTAGACCCCGTACTGTTATCAATTCGCACAGGCTTTTCCTTTAAGTTTATTCTGCAATTAGGTTCACAAGCTATCGTTAGAAGACATCTCGGCAAATCGGCTAAAAAATTAATTCAATTAGGTTTGGCGGATGCTAAATCAATTAGCGCACTGGTAGCTGATCTGGATAATGATAAGGAGAAAAATCTAGCTGCCCAGAAAAGAGCGAAAGCCGTTTTAAAGTTCGCCGCTTCGAGGATAGTCGTTAGTGGTGGAGTCGCTAACGACACGGTTGCTGCTGGAGTCGCTAACGACACGGTTGCTGCTGGAGTCGCTAACGATACGGTTGCTGCTGGAGTCGCTAACGATACGGTTGCTGCTGGAGTCGCTAACGATA
>JBAXNR010000109.1:0-12724 GCA_037133675.1 Methylococcales bacterium | reverse complement strand
CGGTATGGGTTAAACGCATTGATGCAAAATTGCCTGCGTTGGTGCAGGTTGCAGGGGGTTTGTTATTGGCACTATTGGCGTATATACTGACTTGGCGAGTAGTTGGCGCACAGTTGCCCACAGAAGTATCCTTTATTAGTTCAGTTTCCATTCTGTATTTAGGCGTAGTGGCAACTACGCTGGGTTTTGTCCTGTATTATTATTTGCTCACGCAATTGGAAACCACGCAAGTAGCGTTAATTACGCTGGTGTGTCCTGTCATGGCGTTGCTATTAGGACATACCGTTAATCATGAACTACTCACGCAAAAAATTATCATCGGCACAGCTCTGATTCTCACCGCACTGTTTATTCATTTATTTGTTGATCGGTTTTTGCGACTGAAAAAGCAATAACCCGCTGCTTATGCCAAAATTTGGGGACAAAAAAATCATAATCGAGAAAATTTGTACGCACCTCCAAAAGTTTTTTTAAATTGGAAGCCTAAACCGCCTAAGTTGTGTACTGCTGCGTACACGGAACTGATAATTTAGCGTGATAGGCAGGATTTGTTTATGAAAAAAAATGGCGTTCACTTTCAATCCTAGCAAAAAGTATAAAGATTATGAACGATAAAGAATTAGTCGCTATTCATGCGGCACAGCAAGTTAAAGACGGTATGTGTGTTGGACTGGGTACGGGTTCAACGGCAAACTATTTTATTGAAGCCTTGGCAAAACGCTATCATGAACAAAGCTTACAAGTTACGGTAGTGGCAAGTTCGGTGGTCAGTACCATTAAAGCTCAACAACTGGATTTGCCTTTGGTCGCTATTGAACACCTTAAACAGCTTGATTTATATGTTGATGGTGCGGATGAAGTTGCCCCTGACTTAACGTTATTAAAAGGACGCGGCGCGGATTTAGTACGCGAAAAATTATTAGTTCAAGCCAGTGAACAGTTTTGGGTGTTGGTCGATAGCAGTAAATTTGTTAGTCGAATCGGTGAACGCTTTGCTATTCCCATTGAAGTCATGCCCTTTGCGTGGCAGTTGGTTAAGCATAAACTAGAAGCAATCGGTGCAAAAGGTGGGCTAAGACAAACAGCCAGTGGTGATGGTCTTGTCGTCACGTCGCATGGTAGCTTAGTATTGGATATGAGCTTTGATAGCCAGCTTGATAGTAAAACGCTCAATGAATTGTTAAACAACACAGCAGGGATTGCTGAACATGGCATATTTTATCGGCTGACCAGCGCGGTTTTTTGTGCAGTAAACGGTCAGGTACAAGAGCAATGGGCAACACGTTAAAATTTAAAGCGGCGTGGTGGTGGTGAATACAATCGTCTAGCCCGCTGTTATCATTCAGGTGAAACCGAAGACATTCATTTTTTGTATCAAACTCGGCGTTGATAAACTGCGGGATTATTGTGTCCAGCGTTCAGAAAACAGGGTAAAAGCTGTCCAATATGCTTAATAACAGGGCTTTTTTACCCTATTTTTTCGATTGAGATAAAAGACTATTAAAAATACACGCCTTTTTGACCAATGACACCGTGTTTCGTTTCGGTTAGACAGATGAGGAGTTTATTCTTTCACAGTCTCCAAAGCTATTGGACTCCATCGTGAATATACTCACCTACTTATCCCGCAATGGCACACGGTGTGCCGATTGGTGTTTGTACAGTATAATGCTCTGATTATATCAGGACGACAAACGCTATGACTTTTACAACCAATCGCTTGAATTCACTTCTAACATCCAATAACCCGCCACCTTTGTGCGGTGGCTTAAAAGGTCTTGAAAAAGAAAGCTTACGCATTGCCCAAAACGGTTTGATTTCACAAACTCAACACCCGCAAGCCTTGGGGTCTGCTTTAACGCATTCTGCGATTACCACTGATTATTCGGAAGCTCTGATTGAGTTGATTACTCCGCCATTTGCTGATATTACCGAGACGCTGGCTTATTTACGCACGGTTCATCAATTTGTTTACGCGCATTTGGATAATGAATTTCTGCTCGGTACCAGTATGCCGTGTGGTATTGACGGCGATGATAGCATTCGTATTGCTGAATACGGTTCATCGAATGTTGGGCGTATGAAACACATTTATCGTCATGGTTTATGGCATCGTTATGGTCGAACTATGCAGGCGATTGCAGGTATTCATTTTAATTATTCCGCGCCTGAGGCGTTGTGGATCGCGCTACATCAACACGAAAATAGCCCGCTGGATTTGCAACAATTCACTAATGACGGTTATTTTGGTTTGGTGCGTAATTTTCAGCGGGTGGGTTGGATAATTTTGTATTTATTCGGTGCGTCTCCTGCGATTTGTAAAAACTTTTTCAAAGGTCGCGAGGAGTTAATGGCACAGTTTGACGAGTTTGATGAGGATACTTTGTATCATCCTTATGCCACGTCATTACGCATGAGCGATATAGGCTATAAAAGCAAAAATCAGGCGAATCTTAATATCGATTACAACTCAGTTGATGGTTATGTGTCCAGCTTATGCAAAGCGATTGCCACGCCTTATGCTGAATATGAACAAATCGGCACGCTGGTAAACGGTGAATATCGACAACTCAGCAGCAATATTTTACAAATTGAAAACGAGTTTTATAGCATTATTCGTCCCAAACAAATTGCCAAGTCCTGTGAAAAACCCAGTCGTGCCTTGAAGAAACGCGGTGTACGTTATATCGAAATGCGTTCTTTGGATTTGGATATATTCAATCCTATCGGTGTTGATGAGTCCAAACTGCGTTTTATTGAGGCTCTGTTGTTGACCTGTTTATTAGCCGATAGTCCTGCGATGTCGGATTATGACCACAAAATCAATAACGCCAATCAACTTGCGGTAGCCAATGAAGGTAGAAAACCTGATTTAACTCTGAATAGAAACGGCGAAACCGTTGCACTACAAAACTGGGCGCAGGAAATTTTGCAAGCCATGCAGCCTGTGTGTGCCATTCTCGATAACAATGACGCTGATAAACCTTATAGCGCGGCGTTAGCGGAACAACAGCGAGTAGTAGAAAATCCAGCATTGACCGCTTCTGCGCGGATGTTAGCCAGTATGCGTGAACAATCACAACCGCTTGCCAAGTTCGCACTAAGCATCTCTGATAAACACGCGCATTTTTTCCGTCGTCAGGAACTAGACGTGAAAACTACCGCTGAATTTAAAGCGATGGCTACGGAGTCGCACGCAAAACAACACGACATTGAAAGCCAAGTTCAACTGCCTTTCGATGAATTTTTAGAAAAATATTTTAGCCAATCCTGTTATTAATTATGACTGACATCCTAGCTTTACAAACTGAGTTAGCGGGTAAAAATCCGCGCACTATTCTGAAAAAAGCCTTAGAGCTGTTTGATAATATCGCCATCTCGTTTAGCGGTGCAGAAGACGTAGTGTTGATTGATCTGGCATTAGCCATTCGACCAGATATACAAATATTTTCACTGGATACAGGACGCTTGCATCCTGAAACCTACCGCACTATTGAAAAAGTCCGCAAACATTACGGCATCGATATTGAGCTATTAACGCCAGACCGCGATGTATTGGATAGCTTTGTCAAACAAAAAGGCTTGTTCAGTTTTTATGAAAATGGACATAGTGAATGCTGCGGCATTCGTAAAGTCGAACCCCTGAGACGCAAATTAGCACAGGTTGATGCGTGGATTACAGGGCAACGTAAAGATCAAAGTGTGGACACGCGCTCAGACATCCCCGAAGTTCAAATCGATACCGCTTTTTCTACCGATACCCATTCCTTGATTAAGTTTAATCCGCTGCTCAATTGGAAATCGTCACAAGTCTGGGATTACATCGAAGCCTATCAAGTCCCCTATAATGACCTCCATCAACACGGCTATATCAGCATCGGCTGTGAACCTTGCACTCGCCCCGTATTACCTAATCAACATGAACGCGCAGGTCGTTGGTGGTGGGAAGACAGTACCAAAAAAGAATGTGGGCTTCATGCGGGAAATTTGAAAGCCAAAAATTAACAATCTGTCTGTTAACACAGCAGATAAATAGCAAAACGCTTTGTCAAAATCTTATTAAGTGCTTAACGCCTTATGAAATATAATGACGGTTTTTAGCAAAACTGGAGTTGACTTTGAAACCGGTAAAAGTAGGTGTATTAGGATTAGGTACTGTCGGTGGCGGTACAGTCAATGTATTAAAACGTAATGCCGCAGAGATTGCGCGACGTGCAGGGCGAGAAATTATCATCACTCGTGCCTCAGCAAAGGATTTAAGCAAAGCGCGTTTGTGTGACGCGCAAGGCATCATTTTAACTGACAATCCCTTGGACATTATCAACGATCCAGACATCGACATTGTATTGGAACTCATCGGCGGCGCGGGTATTGTTAAAGACTACGTCTTAAAAGCCATAGAAAACGGCAAGCACGTTGTTACCGCGAATAAATCACTCATCGCTCTACACGGTAACGAAATTTTTGCTAAAGCCAGTGAAAAAGGTGTAATTGTCGCCTTTGAAGCGGCAGTTGCAGGTGGAATTCCTATTATCAAAGCGATACGCGAAGGCTTAAGCGGCAATCAAATTCAATGGTTAGCAGGAATTATCAATGGCACTGGTAATTTTATTTTGACCGAAATGCGCGACAAAGGGCGTGATTTTGCCGATGTGTTAGCCGAAGCTCAAACCTTAGGTTATGCCGAAACTGATCCAACGTTTGATGTTGAGGGCATAGATGCAGGGCATAAACTCACTATTCTTGCCTCTATCGCGTTTGGTATTCCATTACAGTTCGACAAAGTGTATACCGAAGGCATCACCAAAATCACCCGCACCGATGTCGAATACGCTGAACAATTAGGCTATCGCATAAAACATTTAGGCATCGCCAGAAAAACTCCCGAAGGAATTGAACTGCGTGTGCATCCAACGCTCATTCCAAAACGTCGCCTAATTGCTAATGTTGACGGCGTGATGAATGCGGTATTAGTCCAAGGCGATGCAGTGGGCGCAACTTTATATTACGGTAGAGGTGCGGGTGCAGAACCCACTGGTTCAGCGGTAGTTGCCGATGTGATTGATGTAGTCAGAGCCTTAACCACCGACCCAGAAAACCGCGTCCCCCATTTAGCCTTTCAAGCCGAATCGATAGCCGATATTCCCGTGTTATCTGCCGACAGCTTTAAAACCGCCTACTATTTACGCCTACACGCCGAAGATAAATCGGGCGTATTGGCCGACGTGACCCGCATCCTAGCCGACCACGACATCAGCATCGAAGCCATTACCCAAAAAGAACCCCCCAAAGGCGAAACCTCCGTCCACATTATCATGCTGACGCAAATCACCCAAGAAAAACGCATGAATGCGGCGATTGCTAAAATCGAAGCTTTGCCAACAGTGAGCGGCAAAGTGAATCGGATTCGTTTGGAAACCTTGGGCTAATCACGCACCGCGTGGGAATACAGTTACAGCGTGCTACGCTACAGTTCATCAGAGGTTATAACAATGGAAACAAGCAAAAAAATTGAAGAGCTTAAAAACGCACATGAGCAAGGCTTTTTATCAGACGAAGATTTAGAAAAAAAGTTAGCTCTACTAACAACTAATGAACCAAACATAATTACCGAAGCGGGTCAGTTTGTCGAACGGGCGTTGCAGTCTGAAACAGCGGCAAATATAGCAAATAGCTCTAAATCATTGGTTAGGGAAGCGTTGAAATCTGAGATGGCGGTGGACATGGCAACTGGGGCAGCAGCGGGGGCGGTAATTGCTTCGGTCGTTCCTTTAATTGGTACGGGGGCTGGTGCAATTGCTGGCGCGGCGTTTGGTGCTTATAAAAACTTCACTAAAAAACAGCCGTGAAAGAATGGATTGTTGGTTTATTTATCAAAGCTATCGAGAATTTTTCCAACGAGCAAGACCGCCTTGATATGCTGATATGGCTTGCACTGGCACGCGAAAAATTAGCGGATGATAGTCTTTCCCAGTTAGCGAAAGTTACTCAGCTTTACGCACTGATTGATTTTAAAAAGACTATTGGCACAGTGTTTTCTAGCGTGGGAGACGCTGTTAAAAACTATGCCAATTCTGATTTGTCTTTAGCAATGAAAATAACGCTTCCCGTTACGCTGGCTGCTGCTATGGTTATGGGTGGTGAGTCAGTAGGCATTGCAGGTTTTGGCAGTGCTATTGGGATGCCTGTACTATTACTGATATTTATTGGTGTAGCGGGGATTACTACTATTTTGCAATCCTTTCTAGGAAATGATAATTCTGATAATTACATCGGCGTTATTATGTCGCTTATTGCTAAAGATGAGGTTTTGCGGCGAGTAAAAAAGGAATTGAAAGAGGCTATGGAAGCTGAACCTGTCGCACCTAAAAAACAAGATTTGTCTGAAGATGTATTGATTTTAAAACGTGAGTTATTAGCGATGAATCCTTACGATTTTGAGCGTCATATAATGTCATTTTTTCAGAATCAAGGCTTACTGGCGTGGGTGACTAAGAAAAGTAATGATGCAGGTGTCGATGGATTTGCCCGTCACGCGAATGGTTTGATTGTGGTGCAATGTAAACGCAACGCCGAAGATAATCCAGTTGGGAGTCCAATCGTTCAACAATTCAAAGGTGTGATAGAAGAAAATGAAGCATGGTGTGGTTACATTGTTACAACCAGCTTTTTCACTAAAAATGCGATTGAAAGTGCGCAAAAAAATGACAAGCTAAAACTGATAGATATGACAGAGTTGCTTAATTGGCATACTAAATAAGCAAGTAGCAATGTATGTTAGGTTGGTGCTGTTCCAACCCAACATATCACCGTATTGTGTTGGGTTGCGAAAAAACGCAACCCAACCACAAAACTACATAGCCAATCTAGCCGTTGCAATCGCCGCTTTTACCGTCTCAGGTGCTGTGCCACCGATGTGTTTACGCGCTGCCACTGAACCTTCCAGCGTTAAATACTCAAACACATCCGCTGTTATCAACGCCGAAAATCCTTGTAATTCATTCAACGATAATTCCGATAAATCACGCCCCGTTTCCACGCCTAGACGTACCGCTAAACCAACGGCTTCATGGGCATCACGGAACGCCATGCCTTGACGCACTAAATAATCTGCCAAATCGGTTGCAGTGGCAAAGCCACGTTTTGCTGAATTGTACATATTGTCTTTTTTAGCGCGGATGTGCGGAATCATATCGGCGTAGGCGCGTAGACAATTAATGAGCGTATCGGCGGTATCAAATAACGGTTCTTTATCTTCTTGATTGTCTTTGTTATAGGCTAAGGGTTGCGATTTCATCAGCATCAACAAACTCATTAAATTGCCTGTCACGCGTCCAGATTTACCGCGTACTAATTCAGGTACATCGGGGTTTTTCTTTTGCGGCATAATCGATGAACCCGTACAAAATGCGTCAGGCATATCAATAAAATCAAACTGCGCACTTGACCATAAAATCAGTTCTTCCGAAAATCGTGATAAATGAATCATGATTAAACTACCCACTGCCGTGAACTCAATAGCAAAATCACGGTCGCTAACAGAATCCAACGAATTTGCCGATGGACGGCTAAAGCCCAATAACTCAGCAGTTTTATAACGGTCTATCGGATAACTTGTCCCCGCTAACGCCGCCGCGCCTAATGGCAACACATTAACGCGTTTCAAACAATCGGCTAAGCGTTCTGCATCACGGCTGAGCATTTCAAACCACGCCATTAAATGATGCCCAAAAGTAATGGGTTGCGCGACTTGTAAATGGGTAAAACCTGGCATGATGGTATCAAAATGCTGTTCAGCCAAGTTTAAAATCGCGTGTTGCAAGCGGGTGAGTTGCGAGCTAATCACCTGTATTTCACTGCGTAAATATAAGCGTATATCAGTTGCCACTTGGTCATTACGCGAACGTCCTGTGTGCAGTTTTTTCCCCGCAATGCCAATCAAATCTGTCAAACGCGCTTCGATGTTCATGTGAACATCTTCTTGTTTAATCGACCACACAAATTCACCGTTGGCGATTTCTTCTCTAATTTGGTTTAAGCCGCGAATAATATCATCACGCTCCAATTCGGTCAGAATACCGCAATGCGCCAACATGGTGGCGTGAGCAATAGAGCCTTGAATATCTTGCGCCGCCATGCGTTGGTCAAAATCCACCGAAGCGGTAAAAATTTCCACAAAAGCATCGGTTGCCTCAGTAAAACGCGCACTGGAAAGTTTGTCAGAATTAATGTTAGTCATGATGTGTGTTGGCAAATGAAAAATGCTAAATTATACCGTTAAATGCTTATGATAGGTCTGTCAGGTTTTTAAAACCTAACGTCAGAAAGGTATTTTGTGTGATGATAGGATTTTTCAAGTCGCAGAAATCGGCGAATTTATGCAAAAGCAGCATAATTTTTGGCGAAGGTATTGATGATAAATAATTAACACTGGAGAATTTGATGGCGAGTAAATTGATTGAATTAGAAGATGGGATTTTGATGGAAGTGGATGTACCAGAGCAACAGATACAACAAATTTCAGGCGGTGGGCTAGAGATAACGCAAGTCAGCCGTAGTATCAATGCGATAGAATCTATTTTGCTTAAAGTCTGTCAGCCTGTGGCGAATGTTTTAACAGAATTAAACAAAGATATGCTGGTTAATGAAGTGAAAGTGCAAATAGAACTGGGCTTGGAGGCTGAGGGGAATTTCTTTATTGCTAAAGGCAAAACTAATGCGAGTTTAACTATCAAGCTAAAATTAACACCCAAACCTCAATTGTAGAGATCAGTACATGACACAACTTGAAGATAGCATCGTTTTGATTTTAAGCAGTGATGGCAAAAATACTGCTTTTGGCACGGGCTTTATTATTGCCCGCGACCAGAACTACAGTTATCTGCTCACTTGTGCGCATGTGCTAGAACAAATTAATGGCAAAAATTCGACAGAAAACAAACTGCAAATATCAGGAGTCAATGTACCTGTAGAAATTGTGAAATGCGGTGCAAGTGATGGTATTGATATAGCGTTGTTAAAGGTGGAAGAGCTATTTGATAATAGTCCGCTGTTTGAACAATTTATGCTGGGGCAGGAACAGTCTGATATTCAAGTTACGGGATACAGTCTGTTTGATCCCAAAACAGGACAGCATACCAAGCGACCGCTAAAAGGCAAATTGAGTAATCGCATAAAAATTGCCTCTAATAATCAGGAATATCCATTTCTGGATATTTCAATTCAAGATGATGATTTTTCCAAGCTGGAAGGCGGTTATAGTGGCTCACCACTTTATAATTCATCAGGTCACGTTTTAGGAGTAGTCAGTCATAAGCGCACGGATGAAATGGGTCATGCGTTTTGTATTAGTAATCTTAAAACTTTATATCCTGAAATCGAAAGCTTAGTGCCGAATTTTAAACGGCTCACTGAAAACTCTCGCATTTCGCAAGTTAGAACTGGGCTTTTAAGTCGAATGGCTGAAATTGCCAAAATTTATCTGAAATTAGGTAAACGCTTAAATCAAATTGAAAAAGAAGGCATAGATGATGAAGCAGAAACTATTTTGCAAATGTGCGAATTGTTTTTGAATAAAGACATTAATGCCGCTGTATTTAGTGATTTTTGCCAGTCTTTGGATGCAACTCCCTCCTCTCCAGATAAAAGTCAGCCCAACTACAAACTATTGGCACAACGCCTAAAAGACGGTCAAATTTGTCTGTGTTTAGGAACTGATTTACCTAAATTGTTTGATAACGCTTTAAAATCCGTTGAAGAATTACCTCAACGGATTGCAGAACTAACCCATTTTAATAATCCAAATACTCATGAATTGGCAGAGGTTTGTGAATATGCGGAATTACAACCCGACTGCACTCGAAGTAGTGTGGTGTCAGAACTTAAGCAATTAGTCACTCCACCTGAACATTACCAGCCCAAGATTGCTCTGTATGAACTGTTGCTAAAATTAGACAAGCCTTTTCTTATTGTTTCTATCGGTTTCGACACTTTACTGGAACAATATTTGCGCAAAAATCGTTGTTGTTTTGTTTCAATTGTCACCAGTATTAATGTCGAATCAGAAAATCAGCGTTATTGGCTGAAATATTCTGACCGCGATGACAGCCAATGCAGTGATGAGCAGCTTTCAACTTTGCAATTGATGGAACAAGGTTATTCATTAATTTTTCACGCACGCGGTTATCATGATGAATCGCAAGATACTTTGTTACTATCAGAACGGGATTACTTTAACGCCACGCATTTGTTAGAAAAACGCTATCCAGCTTATTTGCATAATAAATTAAAAACTAAAGGTTTGTGGTTTTTAGGTTATCAGCCAGACAGTTGGGAAACGCGCTTGTTGGCGAAAGCGTTGCAATATCAGCGCGGCAGTAATAACCGTGATCTGCCCTTAGTAGTTGAGCCTAATGTAGATTCCTTTGCGCAATTGTTTTGGCGGGAAATGCAATGTACCCATTATCCGAATCTGAGTGTGACTGATTTTATCGCCAAAATTGGAGCATTAATATGACTGAGAATGCACCCTATCTTGGCTTGCGTCCCTTTCAGGAAAGCGAACAGGATAAATTTTTTGGTCGTCTGCAAAAAATTCATATTTTAACCGACAAGATTTTGGCGCATCGCTTAATCTTGTTGGTGGCTGCCAGCGGCGTGGGTAAAAGTTCGTTATTACAGGCGGGGGTGATGCCTGCGTTACGCGCCACTGGCATAGCGGATTTGATTTATCACAATGATTGGGCGGTGAATCCAGCTGAGGCATTAAAGAAAGCCATTGTGGCTCATTTTATTGCCCAACAGCGGGTAAATGCGGATTATCAGGCAGATTTCAGTTTGCCGTTGGTTGAGTTTTTACAGATTCACGCTTTGCTGGGTTCAGGCACGATGGTGATTTTTCTGGATCAGTTTGAGGAATTTTTTTATTACCAGCGGTTTAGTCAGCAGCGTGATGAGTTTATTCGTCAGCTTGCCACGGCAATCAATGATAGCGATACGCCGACCGCGTTTGTGTTTTCAATGCGGGAAGATTTTGCGATGGAAATGGAGGCATTTAAGCCTTGGTTTGCGGGCATTTTTAATAATATTTATCGGATTGAAAAATTAGAGTTGGATGCAGCGCGGCTGGCGATTGAAGAGCCAGTGAAAGCGGTGGGTTTTACTTATCAACCAGAGTTGATTGATTTATTGCTAAAGGACTTGGGGCAGCGTGAGCGCGATGCTCGTTTGGATTTGCAGTCTATGGATGAGCGGGATTTAATCATGCCATTGGTTGAGCCACCGCATTTACAGATTGTCTGTCAGCAGTTGTGGTTACAAGCCAACTCTTCAACAGTGCGCGAGATTACCGTAGCGCATTACCAACAATTAGGCGCAGCGAGTGGAATTTTAAAACGCTATTTTGATGACAAAATGGCAATGCTGAATGCGGAGCAGAAACGTTTGGCTTCCAAGGCATTTGATTTATTGGTGAGTCAGCATGGGGCGAAAATGTCTTATCCGCTGGAGGAGTTGGCGAGTTTATTGGCAGAGGATGCAAAGACTTTGCAGCTTTGTCTTGACCAGTTGCAAACAGCGGTAATTTTGCGCCGTGTCCAGCGGCAGAGTACACTTTGGTATGAGTTGTATCATGACATTTTTGCCAAGAGTATTGTGGCGTGGAATCAGGCTTATAAACGGCGGCAGCTAAAAAAAATGCTGATTGTCAGAGGCAGCGCGGCAGTATTGGCGGGGGTGGCGTTATTTTTGGCTTATGATGGTTGGAAGAATTATCACTCGCGGCATTTTCGCTTGGGGAAAGAAACTGTTTCAGAACGAGTTGAGCTTTATCAGGGACAGTTGGGTAGTTGGGATGTGTTTGAGCAGCAAAAATTTCGTTATGAAACAAATTTTGAACGCAGCGATATTGAAGCGGATAAACGCTTTGAAACTGCCGCGATTGCCGAACTCAATCAAACTGCATTAGTACAAATTGGGCAGTTGCCATTGCAACAACGCTTTGCAGCGTATGCGCAAGCTGGGTTATTTGAAAATGCAGGCAAAGTATTCGATGCAATTCGTAAAGCAGAAGATAAAAACTTAATTTCTAGTTTAGCAACTCAATTACCCATTGCGCGGGTGCAGAAAACTGTTGATCGTTTGCTAGCCTTGCTGAAAGACAATGATGCTGATGTGCGCTGGGCTGCGATACAGGTACTGGGCAAGTTAAAAGTACAAGATGCTATCAATCCCCTGCTAGCCTTGCTGAAAGATAATGATACTGGTGTTGTGCGTAGGGCTGCGATAGAGGCACTGAGCGAATTAAACGCGCAAGACGCTATCAATCCCCTGCTAGCCTTGTTGAAAGACAATGATGCTGGTATGCGTTGGGCTGCGATACAGGCACTGAGCAAGTTAAACACACAAGACGCTATCAATCCCCTGCTAGCCTTGCTGAAAGACAATGATGCTGACGTGCGTTGGGCTGCGATACAGGTACTAGGTACGTTAAACGCACAAGACGCTATCAATCCGCTACTAGCCTTGCTGAAAGACAATGATACTCGTGTGCGTAGGGCTGCGATACAGGCACTGAGTACGTTAAACGCACAAAACGCTATCAATCCCCTGCTAGCCTTGTTGAAAGACAATGATGCTGGTGTGCGATGGGCTGCGATACAGGCACTGGGCACGTTAAACGCACAAGACGCTATCAATCCGCTACTAGCCTTGCTGAAAGACAATG
>JBAXNR010000108.1:0-13123 GCA_037133675.1 Methylococcales bacterium | reverse complement strand
ATAATCAATATAAATTTAGTCAATGAAAAATGTTGGTCACAACTATGTGCTAATAATCGATGATAATAGAGATATTTGCGAGTTACTCGCTTATCTATTAGCACAGGCTGGCTATGAAACTCAGCAAGGTTACGATGGTGATACCGCGTTAAAATTATTAGCGCAGCGTGAACCCGATGTACTGCTACTTGATATCATTATCCCTGAACCCAATGGTATGGCTGTTTTAGCCTATGCCCATAATCTTTATCCGCAACTCCCCGTTATTATTATTACAGGTAATGCTGGCATTCTCAGCGCAGTGTGTGCTATCAAAGCAGGCGCGTGGGATTACATTCCCAAACCTTTTGATAATAACCGCGTCTTAGAATTAGTAGACCGCGCTATACAAACCAGTTGGAGTAAGCATAATTATAGTTGCAAAGCCAACCGTGACACTAAAAATCGTATGGCTAGCATGATGGGTAATAGCCCTGAAATTCAAGTGGTTGCTAAAGATATTATTCGCGTGGCACATACCGACTTTTCAGTTATTATTCAAGGCGAAACAGGAACAGGTAAAGAACTAATAGCCAAAAATATCCATTTAGCCAGCCGCCGTTCCGCGAGTGTTTTTGTTCCTGTAGATTGCGGTGCTATTGCCGATTCTTTAATCGAAAATGAATTATTTGGTCATGAAAAAGGTTCATATACAGGTGCTGATTCAATACGCATGGGTAAATTTGAAGCGGCGGAAGGCGGGACATTATTTTTAGATGAAATCGCAAATATGTCTTTATCCGCGCAAGCTAAATTATTGCGTGTTTTGCAAGAGCGCGTTGTTTATCGCATCGGGGGTACTAAAGCCATAGCGATTAATGTACGGATAGTAGCAGCCAGTAATGAAAGTTTGCTAGATTCAGTAGTGAAAGGCAAATTTCGCGAAGATTTATATTACCGTCTTAATGAATATGTTATTAGTATTCCCCCCTTACGCGCTCGTCTCGATGATATTCTCTTTTTAGCGAATCGCTTTATAGCAGAAACCTGTATTGAATTACACAAAGAGCCAATGGACTTTACCATCGCCGCTAAAGCAATGTTATTACGCTATTCTTGGCCAGGTAATGTACGCGAATTACGCTCGGTTATTCGCCGTGCGGCTTTAATTGCAGAACAACAAATTGATATTAATGATTTAAGCTTAGTTTTTAAAGAAGATGAAACACCGCCATCACCACCGCCTATAACAAAATCTTATACAGATTATATGCAGAATTTTTGTTATGAAGGTAAATCATTAAAAGCGATTACTCAATTTAATGTTGATGAACTGGAACGTATC
Source organism: Methylococcales bacterium (assembly GCA_037133675.1). Taxonomy (GTDB): domain Bacteria; phylum Pseudomonadota; class Gammaproteobacteria; order Methylococcales; family Methylomonadaceae; genus UBA4132. Next base: position 11,799 of record JBAXNR010000108.1, on the reverse strand, counting down.
ATTATTCAAGAAACGTTAGTAAAAACGGGCAATAACAAAGCAGAAGCTGCACGATTGTTGAATATAGATTATAAAACGCTGTATACCAAACTTAAAAAAATTAATAAAACAGGATAAATAATTGTGAACACTAAAAAAGGTAATCCGTTAGGTAATGTCGAGGGTATGTTGCGTGGTTTGGGCGATTTAGTCGAAAAACTGGGCGAATTGGCAGAAAAAGGCGAACAAATGAAACGCAGTGGCGTGTTCGATATTAATACAGAAGATGGTAAAAAAGCCAAAGCTGTTTATGGTTTTTCCATGAAAATGGGCTTAAATGGCGATCAAGAACCGCATATAGAACCGTTTGGTAATGTCCATCGTGATGAAAAAACAGGTGAAACCACAGTACAGGAAGTGTCTGAGCCACTGATTGATGTTATTGAAGAAAGCGATCATGTGTTAGTGTTGGCAGAAATGCCAGGGGTTGGCGATGAGGATGTCAAACTAGAATTAAATGGTGATATTCTGGTGCTACACGCTGAAAAAGGCAGTAAGAAATATCACAAAGAAATTCTATTACCACGCTCTTTTGAACCTGACGCAATGGAACGCTGCTGTCGCAATGGTATTTTAGAAGTCAAACTTAAAGTCTGAGGCGATTATGTCTGAAGAACTCAAGCTCAAAGTTGTCGAAGCCTTACCTAAAGACACAGGACGTGGTTACGCACGTTTAGACCCTGCCGATATGACTAAGTTAAACTTAGCTGTCGGTGACATCGTGCAGTTAAGCAGTAAAAAGGGAAAAAGTATCGCTAAATTGATGCCCACTTATCCCGATATGCGCGGTAAAGGTATTGTACAGTTGGATGGTTTAACGCGGCGCAATGCGGCACTTAGCCTCGATGAAAAAGTACAGATAGAAGCGGTTGCCTGCAAACACGCCACCCGCATTGTACTACTGCCGACTACCATTACCCCTAGTCAGCGCGATATGAACTATATCGGTAGCTTACTGGATGGCTTGCCCGTGCAGAAAGGCGATTTGCTACGCGCCCATCTATTTGGTAGCCGCTCGGCTGATTTTAAAGTCGAAAGCACTACGCCTGAGGGTGCGGTACTGATTAATCCGACCACTACTTTGGTTGTCGGAAAATCCAGCGAAGGCAAGAATTCAAGCGCGAGTACACCACGTTTGTCTTATGAAGATGTTGGCGGTCTTAAAGGTCAAGTACGGCGCATTCGAGAAATGATTGAACTGCCGTTACGTTATCCAGAAGTCTTTGAACGCTTAGGTATCGATGCACCCAAGGGTGTATTACTCAGTGGTCCTCCTGGTTGTGGTAAAACCCTGATTGCTCGCATTATTGCTCAAGAAACCGATGCAAACTTCTTCACTATCAGTGGTCCTGAGATCGTGCATAAGTTTTACGGTGAAAGTGAAGCCCATTTACGCAAGATTTTTGAAGAAGCGGAACGCAAAGGCCCCAGTATCATTTTTCTCGATGAAATTGATTCTATTGCACCACGCCGTGACAAGGTCGTAGGCGATGTAGAAAAACGTATTGTCGCGCAATTATTGGCATTAATGGACGGTTTGAAAAGTCGAGGCAAAGTGATTGTCATCGCCGCAACCAATCTACCCAATGCCATCGATCCAGCGTTACGCCGTCCTGGACGTTTTGACCGTGAAATAAATATTCCGATTCCAGACCGCGAAGGTCGCCGTGAAATTATCGACATTCACAGTACAGGAATGCCACTGAATGACGATGTCGATTTGAATATTGTCGCGGATGTCACCCACGGTTTTGTCGGTGCCGATTTGGAAGCCTTATGCCGCGAAGCTGCAATGAGCGCGTTGCGGCGGTTATTGCCTGAAATTGATTTTAGTGCCGCTGAATTGCCTTATGATCGTCTAGCGGCATTAACGGTGACGATGGATGATTTTCGTGCCGCGTTATGCGAAGTATCTCCGTCGGCAATTCGGGAAATGTTTGTTGATATTCCCGATGTGCGTTGGGCAGATGTTGGTGGTTTGGATGATATACGCCGCCGATTAATCGAATCCGTAGAATGGCCCATTAAATACCCAGAGCTGTATCAACAAGCAGGTGTTAAACCGCCTAAAGGGCTGTTATTAGCAGGTCCTCCAGGGGTTGGTAAAACTTTGATTGCCAAAGCTATTGCTAATGAAAGTGGCGTGAATGTCATTTCCGTCAAAGGGCCCGCGTTGATGTCGCGCTATGTAGGCGATTCTGAACAAGGGGTGCGTGAATTATTCCACAAAGCCCGTCAAGCTTCACCGTGTATTATTTTTCTCGATGAAGTGGATTCTGTCGTACCTGCGCGTGGCGAAGGCTCAACCGATTCACACGTTGCCGAACGGGTGTTAAGTCAATTTTTATCTGAAATGGACGGTCTGGAAGAACTGAAAGGCGTTTTTGTGATTGGTGCGACTAACCGTGTTGATTTAATTGATCCTGCCATGCTGCGTCCTGGGCGTTTTGATGAAATTATCGAATTGGGTCTACCAGACGAAGAAGCGCGGCAACAAATCATGGCAGTGCATCTACGCAACAAACCGTTAGGTGACAATATCAGTGCCGAAGCCTTGGCTGCACGTTGTACTGATGCCAGTGGTGCAGAATTGGCAGCGGTGTGTAATCGTGCCGCTTTAGCCGCATTACGCCGAGCCGTTCAGCAAAGCAAAGGCGATAATGCACCAGAATCTCTAACGGTACGCATAGAACAGGATGATTTTGACGAAGTGATTGCCGAAATGTTTGGTGATGAGGCTTAATCGTGAGTGCTGAGCCACAAACTGTACTGGCTATTTACCTGTACGGTTTTACCTTGCCTGAGTTGATTCCGCCCACGGTGTTAGGTATAGATAATACGCATTCCATCAGCGTACATTGCTGTGCAAATTTGAATGCCATTATTAGCACTACCGCCTTAGCCGATTTTACGGGCGATCTGGGCGAAACCAATTTGCAAAATGTCGCTTGGCTAACGCCCCGTGCTTATCGACACGCGCAGGTTATCGATCAATGTATGGAGCAAGGGGCGGTATATCCGTTATCGTTTGGTACACTATTTTCCAATATTGACGCGCTAGAACAAGAAATGCACCGCCGTGCAGCAGATGTTCTGGCGGTGTTAAAGCACATCACAGGTTGCCAAGAATGGGCATTGGAAGCGACATTGGATCGCAAACAGGCAGTTGATACGTTACTGGCTGATGGACTGTCTTCGGGGCGATTTAGTTTGCCTGACAGTGTCGGTCGTCGTCATTTAGAAGAACAGAAATTGCGCCGCAGACTCACTGCTGATTTGAATGACTGGTTGGTAGAGTGTTTAACCACTCTGCAAGCTGAATTACAGCCATTTATGCGTGATTTTCGCGCACGGCGATTAGTGGATGACAAAATAGTAAATTGGGCATATTTACTACCCGTCGAACAGGCTGAAGGCTTTCGGCAACAGGTTGACGACATTAGCCACCGCTATGAAGTTTACGGTTTTAATTTTCGTATAACAGGGCCGTGGGCAGCCTATAGTTTTTGCCAACTTGCTACATCATCATGAGCTTATTATTGTATGGCATTGTGTTTGAAGACACACTGCTAGCTATTGATCCAGAATTACAGATCATCACTGCCGCTGGCTTAGCCGCTGTAGTCAAAGCTAATGACACCGAAATCAGCCGAGAACCTGCTGTTGTCATCGCTTACGGCGAACAAATTAACCGCATTCATCAACAAACCACGCTCATTCCTATCCGCTATGGCAGTGAGCTGGCAAACGAAAATGAAGTGATACAGCACTTAACCAGCAATGCCCTGCATTACCAAACACGCTTAACCAAACTGGTAGACTGTGAAGAAATGGGCATACGACTCCCCATTGATTCACTTGAAGATAATCAGGTGAGCAAACCCATTAGCGGTTATGATTACTTATTAGCACGAAAACGTGTTTATGCAGTTCCTGAACAGACCGAACAACAAGCAACTGTACTGAATAACGCTTTAGCAGGACTGTATCGCCAACAATGTGCAGAACTCAGTGTTTTTAATGGACGGCGTACTTATCTGCTAAGCTATCTCGTACCACGCACCGAATTACCCCTTTTTCGTGAAAAATTGCGTGATCTTATAGACGGTAGTTTTATTAGCGGTCCTTGGCCTCCCTATAATTTTACTCATTAAATAACTAACAGGCATAAGCTCATGATGTTAGATTTCAAAAAAGTACCCGAAAATGATTTTGAACTTTTGTATCATACCTTGTTAGACGCAATTCCTTCTTCGGTATTGATGATTGATAAATCGCTGAATGTGATTTCCGTCAATCGTAATTTTTTACTGAAAAGTCAGCGTAACAAAGCCGATACAGTAGGTCGTCCGTTAGCACAGGTATTTCCGAGTGTCATTTTAGAAAATACGGGGCTTGAAAATCGCATACGCACTGTATTCCAGAGCAACTTACCCATCAATGCCCAGAAAATGACCTATCGCGCTCCAGGAGTGCCGATTCGTATTTACTATTACTCTATCTTACCGATTCAAAAGAATCAGGTGATGTTACTCATGGAAGATGTGACTGAACAAATGCGCCTTTCTGAAGAAGTACGACGGGTTGAACGCCATCTTGCGTCAGTGGTAGAAAGTGCCAGCGATATTGTGTTATCGACTGATATTCAAGGACGTATATTGACATGGAATTCGGCAGCGGAAAAATTATCAGGATTAACGGCACATGAAGCCCATGGACAGTTCTTTTTTGATTTCTGTAGCACCCATCAGAAACAGTCGATGCGTTTAATTTTTAAACAGATGATGAGCAGTAATGATCCGCACACCGCAGAATTTGATTTATTAACCCCCAATAATGGTAGTGGAATACTTATTTCTTGGGTATTTTCGCCGATGAAAGATGATTACAGTCAAACAGTCGGTGCTGTTGTCGTCGGTCGTGATTTGGCTGAACGGCGTAAACTGGAACTGCAATTACGGCAATCACAAAAATTAACGGCATTAGGCGTTATGGCGGGCGGGATTGCGCATGAAATTCGCAATCCGCTGGCTGTTTGTTCTTCCGCCGCGCAATTTTTATTAGACGATAATATTACCGCAGACTTTCATAAAGAATGTTCAAAAAAAATACAAACTAATCTTCAAAAAGCCTCGGATATTATTAAAAATCTTTTACGTTTCTCCCGCTCTTCGCTCGACGACACCGACATGGTGGAAGTTGATTTGACCAACGTACTAAAAGAAACCCTTGAATTGATCACTAATCAAGCTAGCGTTCAAAAAATCCGCATTGAATTTTCGGTAAAAAACGAACACATCTTAGTGATGGGAATTTCAGGGTTATTACAACAAGTATTTATGAATATTTTTCTTAATGCTATTCATGCAATGCCAGAGGGTGGCGTATTAAGCATTACAGTTGACACGGTTGAAGAGCAGATTATCGTGCGTGTTGCTGATACAGGCACGGGTATCCCCGCTGGTGAACTGGATAAAATTTTTGATCCGTTTCATACCTCATCACCCGCAGGACAGGGCACAGGGTTAGGTTTATCTATTTGCTATAGCATAGTCCGACAACACCTAGGTTCTATTCGTGCAGAGAGTAGTTATGGTGAAGGAGCTACTATTATCGTTACCTTACCTTACCACTGCTCCTAAGTTCTTAAAGGTGGGGTTGATAGGGGGTTTGAAGATACCGTGTTTAGAGTCAAGAACAAATTGGGTGCAATTAACCAAAAGACACTAAAGTTTCACGAGATTTTAGTCCATGCTTTATAACCGCTTTGTGGTTGAATCGTTCCTGCAATCAAACCCAACACCGTGCTTTTACCCACACCTGATTTGCCAAATAAGCCCATATTGGTATTATTGATGGATAATTGCGTCGTTAAATCAAAATGACCTCTACGCAGTTTTACATTCATTTCCAGCAGCATATTAGCTCTCAAGCAAAAGTAACTCGGTTACAACGGCAACCAAGTTACTGAACACATTAACCAGCGACCGCCAAAATAACCGCACCTGCTTTGAAGATTGCGGTAGCGGCTTGACCTTCATGCAAGCCTAAGGTATCAACACTGTCATTAGTGACAGTCACGGCGATTTTATTACCGCCTGCGGTGTCAATATCAATTTCGGAATTCACTGCACCGAGTTTAACGTGAGTCACTATGCCTTGTAGTTGGTTACGCGCTGAAAATTTGTAACCGCCAAAATCAGTCACAATAATGATTTGTGGGGCTTTGACTAAGGCAATAATTTCAAAACCCGCTTTAATCGCTAATGATTCAACGGATTCTTTGGTAATAGAGGCAACAATGGTTTCGCCACCTTTTAAACTAATATGAACTTCGGCATTTACTGCACCGACTAGCACTTCACTAACGATTCCAGTAAATTGATTTCGCGCACTTGCTTTCATGATAAATCTCCAGTTGCTTAATTTAATATTGATGTGCCTTTAATCTGCACATAAACCATCATGCCAGTTTGCAAAGCCAGCAACTGTGCCGATTTGCGGGTAATATGCGCTAACAGAGGCTGGCTACCCACTTGTAAACGCACCACACTCTGTCCATCCTCATCATCAACAATATCAGTGATAGTGGCGGGTAAGACATTGAGAATGCTAGTTACCTTTGATACTTCAAGGGTAATGCTGACATCACGCGCATAAATTTGAATGCGTAATGCTGTGCCTAACGCGGCATTGATTGCAGGTAAACTCAGTTCCCCCCCTGCAAATGCCACACGCGTCAGATGATAAGCGGTTTCATGCTCGATAATTTTGACTTGCCAAACACTGCTCGCCTGTTTGTCTTGTGCCAGTGGCAAGTCTACACGGCTGAATGTATCGGATAACAGCCCCGCCGCCTGTACGTTACCGTTTTCTAACACCACCAAATAATCCGCCAGTTGCGCAACTTCCTGCTGTGAATGGGTAACGTACAACACGGGAATATTGAGTTCATTATGCAAGCGTGTCAGAAAAGGCATGATTTCCTGTTTGCGCTTAGAATCCAGAGAAGCGAGCGGTTCATCCATCAGCAACACTTCGGGATTTAAGACTAAGGCACGAGCAATAGCGACCCGTTGACGTTCACCGCCTGATAACCGTTCAGGCATTCGTTCCATTAAATGTTCTATGCCTAGCAGTTCAATAATTTGCTTGAATTTTTCAGTGTTTGGTTTTTGCATGATACGTTTTAAGCCGAATGCTAAATTATCCAGCACCGTTAAATGGGCGAATAGATTGGCTTCTTGAAACACATAACCTAATGAGCGTTTATGCGTAGGTAGAAATAGCTTATGGTCGCTGTCTTGCCAGATACTACCATTGATAGATAAAAAGCCTTGCGGTGCGTGTTGTAAACCTGCGATACAACGTAATAACGTGGTTTTTCCTGAACCTGAATGTCCAAATAACACGGTAATGCCTGAACTGGGCAAACGTAAATCCACATCTAATGAAAATGTACCGTAATTGAGTTTGAATTGGGCGATGATTTCAGTCATTTGAGCGGCGACACGGGATTGGTTTTCAGCGTGCTATACAGCAACAATAAAACCAAAAATGAAAACAGCAATAAACCACCCGCCAGACTATGCGCCTCGCTGTATTCCATCGCTTCCACATGATTATAAATCTGCACGGATACCACGCGGGTTCTTTCTGGGATATTGCCACCCACCATTAGCACCACGCCAAATTCACCCACGGTATGAGTAAAACCTAAAATTGCCGCTGTTAAAAATCCAGAACGCGACAACGGCAACACCACCGTGAAAAACGTATCCAATGGATTAGCGCGTAAGGTAGCTGCCGCTTCTAACGGTGCGTCACCAATTGCGGTAAAGGCAGTTTGCAGAGGTTGAACGACAAACGGCATGGAATACAACACCGAAGCTACCACCAAACCCGCAAAGGTAAATGGTAGCGTTCCTATGCCTAACTCAGTGGTTAGTTGACCCACTACGCCTTTTGGACTCATCAACACCAGCAAATAAAATCCCAACACCGAAGGCGGCAACACCAACGGCAAAGCGACCAGCGCGTTACAAACGTTTTTCCAGCGAAAGCGGGTACGAACTAACCACCAAGCCAGTGGCGTACCCAGCAATAATAAAATGCTGGTGGCAAGGCTGGCGACTTTAAACGTCAGCCATAAAGCATCGAGATCAGCCGCGCTTAGCATAAATTTTCGTAGGTTTAATTAGCCAGACCATAACCATACTTGCTGATAATCGCTTTAGCTTCAGGCGATTTTAAAAACTCGATTAAGGCTGGTGCGGCAGGATTGCCCTCACCTTTTTTCAGCAACACCGCATTTTGCAGAATAGGCGCATAAAGAGTTTCAGGCACTTGCCATGCTGAACCTTTCAGTATCTTACCTTTTTCGGGGTCAATAACTTGTGATAAAGCCACAAAACCCAGTTCAGCATTTCCTGTTTCGACAAATTGATAGGTTTGGCTGATATTTTCACCTTGCACGAATAAAGTTTGCAGTTTATCCAGCAGGTTTTTAGTTTTTAACACCTCCAACGCCGCCGCACCATAAGGCGCGAGTTTGGGATCTGCCAAAGCGATGTGTTTAAAACCACCTTTGCCTAACACTTCACCTTGTTCATCAACCAGACCAGCGGTTGCTGACCATAAAACCAGCTTACCAATTGCATAGGTAAAATCAGTGTTAGCCACCGCAAAACCATCTTGTAAAACTTTAGCGGTAGTTTTGTCATCAGCGGCTAAAAATACTTCAAAAGGCGCGGCGTTTTCTATTTGAGCAACAAATTTTCCAGACGAACCAAACGATAAATTGGCACTATATCCTGTCTTTTTTTCAAAGGCTGCGGCGATTTCGGTCATGGGTTTAGTGAAATTTGCCGCCACTGCCACTATTGTGGTTTCAGCTTGGCTGATAGCACAAACAGTCAGTAAAGCAATAGCGGTTAATACACGAATCAAATTTTTAGTAAGCATCATTAGTTCCTGTTAAGACCTTTCAGGTTTTTAAAACCTGAAAGATATAAGTGATTAAAAACGTAATTGGCTTTGTACATAGAAATAATCAATATCCTGACCATTCGGTGCATTCGGGGCAGTTTTCGCAAATTGCCCTTTAAACAAATGCGTCCAACCTGTTTCAAGATTTAAACTGCTATTCACATCCCAACGAGTCGTTATTTCCAGTTGTTGACCGATAAAATCACCGCTACGCCCTGTTTTATCCTGTAAACCAGAACTTCCCCAACTGTCTGTTTTTTGCGCTAACCAGAAAAATCGATGAGCTAGTGTGGTCTGTACATCTTTGAGTGGCGAAAATCCTAAGCGATAACCTGGGGTATTCAAATTGGTGCGCGAAAATGCCCCATAAATGCCCGTTGGGCCATAATCAAAACGCCGTGCGCCATACAAGGTATCAAATCGCTGGTCTTTATTATCGTTAGGATTTTTGTCCCCACTGGCATAATCATATTCAACCGCAAAGCGTGGTTGCCAAGCCGTATCAAAGGTGTAGCCAACATCGAGATGTTGATACCATGCTTGATGCTGTAACAACTTGCTATCACTGGGATTAGTGGTAGCACGAACTGTACCGAACTGACCAATCGCTTCTAGGGCAAAATCGAATTTTGATTTAGCGGGTTTACTATAAAAACGCATACCAGGGGTGAAATAACGGCGGTTTCGGGTTTGATTTAATGTGCTATCACCTTCGTCAAGATAATATAAATATGTTTCGTTATTGATATTCCAAGCGATATTATTCAGTTCCAAAAAACCACCTGAAAATAAAGTGCTACTGTCTGGTCGGTCAAACTTCTGTGAGTCGTTAAGAATAGCGGTACTGTCAGTTGGAAGGCGGTTGACTGGCATCGAGACAAACGCATTAAATTGCCAATGACCATAATCGAGAATGCGTAGCCGCACAGCATCGAAGCTGTTGATAGTATTACGAAATGCGTTTCTAGCGACTAAACGGCGACTACCAAAATTTAAAGTTTGGCGACCAACAATAAGTTCTGTTCCTAAACCACTATAAAGTGTATTTTGATTCGACCAAGCTAAATAGGCTTGCAGAAGATCAACGCCATTGACTTGAGTATTATTAACTCCTGAGCCTGAATCTGAACCAAATTGTCTAGCATCCATGAATTCACCACCTAAGCGAAAATTCTTAAACCGCGCCTCCATAAACACATCGGTTTGCAATGGAATTTGTTGATCGCCGCCTTTAGCTCCTGCTTCATATTGACCGTCCATTGTTTCATAACGGGTGCGCTGTTCTAATGACACCGATAGCCAGTCGGGTAACTTGAGTGCATCATGCAAATTCCAGATGGGTTTTTCATATTTATCGTTGCCTAACAAAGCATCAGACATTTGACTGGAAAAAGCAGACAACGGTGGTTTGGTATAGGTTTTCTTTTCTTCTGCTTCAGCGATATTGATAAAAGAACTCGTGGCAATCATTAAACCGATTATTCGATTGAAACGAGCAGTGGTAGGATGGTTTTGTGAAATCACTTAAGTCACCTTGTGCTATAAATTTAACCAGACTTTATTATAATTCGTTATATACCAAAGTAAATAACGATTATGGAAACAGACTATCAATATTTCGCAGTTTTTAATATGACAAAAAAACAACACGCAGTATCCCCACCAACTTGGATAGTAGGTGAATTACGGTTAGCAGGTGCTTTGGATAGCCGTATTATTAGCTTATTAAACGCCATTCAACAAACTGGTTCACTCAATCAAGCCGCTAAACAACTGGGCTTGAGTTATAAAGGCGCGTGGCAAATTATCGAAAGGACAAATAATAGTGCGCCAAAAATATTAGTCACTACCGCGACAGGTGGAAGTAAAGGCGGTGGCAGTTGTTTAACGGAAGCAGGACACGCGTTACTCGCGTTATTTACCAGCTTAGAACAACAACATCAGCTTTTTATTGAGCAACTTAACCGTAATCTTGCTGATAATCCCGATATGGTTTTGCTATTACAACGTTTGATTGTCAAAACCAGTGCGCGTAACCAACTGTTTGGTTGTATTACTCATATTTGTGTTGGGGCGGTGAATGCCGAAGTAACCGTACTGTTAAAAGGCGGTGAATATATTGTCACCACCATAGATATTACTGCACTCAATGAGCTTGAATTAACCATCGGGGTTGATGCGGTACTGTTGATTAACAGTGCAGACATTATCTTAGTCGTTGATAAGGAGTCTTATCGATTTTCTGCACGAAATTGTTTCGCAGGTCATGTCCTTACCGTACAACAAAACGCGGCTGATGTAGACGTTATCGTGTTATTACCCAGTGGCGAAACGCTGATTGCCAGCATTACGCCACCGAGCTTACAAAACTTAAACCTAATCGCTGGTAAGCCTGTCTGGGTGATATTTAAAAGCAACGTGCTGTATTTAGGGTGTCGTTAGCCAGCACCTGCCAGAATAAAGGTTTAAATATTCTTGGATTCAACTTTCTGTCCATCGCTCGACGTATGCAAGGGTTCATCGGCTGTCCGATACAGACAGGGCAATTCTAACTGATCGATAAAATGTAGAATTTTGTCGTTAGCGTTTTGAATATTTTGCAGAGAAAAATACCAGTTCACCAAGCAACGAGTTCATTTTCATTGAGCTGGCTGGATATTTGCTCTGCCAATGCTGGGGTTGTAAGCCCAAACCGCCGAAAATTCCGACGTAACGATTACTATAGCTAACCGCCAATAAAATGATCATTAAAAGCACTGTTTGAAAAGCTCA
>JBAXNR010000107.1:0-13138 GCA_037133675.1 Methylococcales bacterium | reverse complement strand
TTTCGGCAAGGATGCCGAAATCCAATGCCAAGGATGGTAGCTGTTAATCACATCCGTGTGACTGGATTCTGGCATCCATACCAGAATGACGACTATATCCGAAGCGCGACGGGGTATGTTACTCCGTTGCAAGGTTTTGATTGTGATGTTGTGCTGGACATCATGCCAAAATACAAACGTTCGGGACGGGTTGAATAACCCGTCCCGCTGAGTCACAATCCAAAATAAACGGAATAAATATCCTTGTGCATGACTGGCAGTCATTAATATCGCTATAACAAAAACCCACTATCAAATTTAGATATACCATTCCTTAGGAATCGCATCTATCTTGAAGGGCGTGACTTGGATGGTACGTTCTGAACCATCTTGCTGCCTAATAGTAATATCAACTTGTTCGGCATCACGTCCTTGACCATAACGGGCGGCAATTCGCGCCGCTAGATATAAATCTTCTGCGCTGAGTTCGCCATCAATTAATACTAACGGGCCTGGGTGACTTGCACAATGCAGGCTGATAAATTGTTTTTTATAGCCTTGTAAAAATCGCCCTTCGCCTTCTTCACGCGCCACAATGAGTTTGAAATGTGGGGCAGGGCGGATATGTCTGCCGACTTTTAACAGCATCACGTCATCGAGTTCGTAGTCTTTGTGTCCGTGGGCTTGCCACAAATCGACCAGTTTGGCGGAATAACTTTTGTCGGTCAGAAAACAACAACCGCCCGCAGGTTGGGCGTAGTCATCAAACTCCCATTTTTCAGCCAGTGCCATTTGTGGCTTGCGTGAACGTCCTGTGATGTCATGTAGTTTTTCTCTGTCTACCCAACCTTCGAGTTCGGGCAATGTGGCAGGCAAGTTTTTTGCACATAAAGGACGCAGTAACAAATCATCTGCACCTGATTGTTTAGAAATAATGGGCATGGTAGCTTTGCGTTGTGACATAGGACGCTGACCAATCACTTCACCCGTGATGATAAAATCAAAATCGTTTTCGACTATCCATTGTTTGGCTTTGTTGACCATGAAAATTTTGCAATCTAAACAAGGGTTCAAATGCTGACCATAGCCGTGTTTTGGATTAATCAGCACATTTTTATATTCTTCGATGACATCGACGATATGTAGTTTGATGCCCAGTTGTTCAGCGACCCACAGGGAGTTATTACGTTTAACTTTGGCTTTGTCTTTGGCGCGTATCGCGTGAGTATGACCTTCAACACAAAACCCTGTGAAAAAATTAATGCCTTCAACGTGGATGCCTTGTTCGAGAATGGTTTTCGCCGCTAACATGGAATCTAATCCACCTGAAATAAGGGCGACTGCTTTTCGTTGCTTGCTCATGATAATTTTTAGGTCAAAAAAATAGAGCTATTATAACGGAACACTTAGATACACAAGTCGGATGATTTAATATTAACCTCCCAGTTACTAATCCAGTCTGGAATTTTAGCGGCTGGCATGGGTTTGGCGATGAAATAGCCTTGAGCCGCATCACAGCCAGTGCTACGCAAAAAATTCCAGTCTTCCCTGTCTTCTACACCTTCCGCCACGGTTTTCATGTCCAGTTGTTGTGCCAGAGTCAGGCTGGCATTATAAATAGCGCGGAGTGTGTTGTTATTCGCCACGCCATGTACAAATCTTTGATCTATCTTAAGTTCGTTAAAGGGGATATTACGCAATAGAGCGAATGAAGAGTAGCCTGTACCAAAATCGTCTATCGATAGCCCAAAACGTTTCAGACGCAAACGACTAAGAATTTCCAGCGATGCGGACAAATCCTTCATCAACCGACTTTCAGTGATTTCCAGCACAATGTCACTCGGCGTAATGCCAGCATTGGCGGCTGCGGCTGTCATATAATCAACAAATTCCAGTGAATTGAGATTATTCATAGAAATATTAACGGATACTTCCTGATAGAGGTTGTTATCCCGCCAAATCCTAGTCTGAGCAAAAGCTGCCTCGACCACAGCGTGTGTCAAATCATCGATTAGCCCATAGTCTTCAGCTAGGTGGATGAACTGTTCGGGAAAAACCATGCCGTTCTCTGGGTGTTGCCAGCGTACCAGTGCTTCAACCCCCACCACTTTACCACTTGTCACATCGACTTGGGGCTGGTAGTAATTGACCAACTCGTTATTGACAATGGCGGCTCGTATCTGGTCAACATCGTACTCTACTTTTTGCGCTAGTGAATAGTCGTTTAGCCAAGGTGGCACCCATTTCACCAGTAGCTTGGACAGCTCCTCTGGATTGACGGGTTTTTGCAAATGTCCGAGCATCGTTATCTTATATGTTTGCCCCAGTTTCTCAACAGTCTGCCGCATTCGCTCATTTTCACCACTCACTAGAATAAGGCTACCCGAATAGTGCCGCTTGGCTAGTTCGCGTACGAATTCTACGCCATCCATTTCTGGCATATTGATGTCCAACAAGATTAAATCCGCTGAGTAATCTGGTTGCTCTAGCCAATCCAGTGCGTCGCTCCCACTTTCGCAGCTTGTTATCTGGGTGTACCCTAAATTGGACAGAATACGACTTAAGAGCTTGAGCATAAAAGGCTCATCATCGACTAGCAAAAATTTTAATGTAGATTTTTCGAGCATAATTTTATCTCTTTGTTATTCCGTCCCAGCTATTTTCGGGAGTTACAATGCGTCCAAATAGTTATTCACAGCCTTCATTTCCGTCTCAAAGCGGGGCATAAGTGCTACTAATATTTCAAGCTGACCTGCCTGACCTGCTTGTTCAATAGCGGCACATAATTCACCTAATTCCAATGCCCCGACCGCACGCGATGAAGACTTTAGTTTGTGTGCCAACGCGCTCACTTGCGTTGCTTGCCCAGCGGTAAATGCCATTTTCAGCTCTGTCGCAATTTGAGTTGCACTACGTCGAAAATCCTGTAGAAAATCACTGATTATCTCAGGATCGTCGCCTACCAGTGCCGCCAACACACTCACATCTATTACTGAGTTTAACATAGTATTTGAGGGTACAGGTACATTAGATAAGGTGGTAGCAGCATCTGATTGTAAGTCTGAACGGACATTTGGCAGCCATTTCTTCAACATCGCCTTCAGCTCTGCCAGTGGTGTTGGTTTGCTGAGATAGTCATCCATTCCCAGCTTGTGACAATGCAGAGACTCCCCCTTAAGAGCATTTGCGGTCAGGGCAATGATGATGCTGTGTCGGACGTTATTTTCTTCAGCACGGATGGCAGTGGTCAGTTGGTAGCCGTCCATGTTTGGCATATGTAGATCAGTTAATAGTAGGGCATAATCGCCGCTACGCCAGCGTTCCAGTGCTTCAATACCGTCATTAGCAATATCGGCGGCAAATCCAAGCAAGGCAAGTTGTTGTAGAATGACTTTCTGATTAGTCTCGTTGTCTTCCGCGACCAAAATCAGCCTATTCTGCTGTAGTGCATCGGTTCGCAGTGGGGCGATAAAAGCCGATTCGCTTTTGTTAGACGGTGGTGTATTTATTCCTACCTCCGCCCGTCCAGCGGCGATAGCTACTGACTGGAGGACAATATTCCGTGTTAAAACATTGCCATCTACTTCTACGCTCCGTGCAGTATCCTTCCACCGTGGTCTCCGACGCATCCCGCGCCCGATGACAACGAAGCGAATAGCTTGGATTGGCTGGACAAAGGAAAGTTCCTCTGCTAATGGCGGTGTATTGCCTACGTCTATTAACCATATCCACGGTTTGGGTGATACGATGTCGTTTTTCTCGCGTGCCGCCGCCAAATTGGGTACTTGCTCAACCAGAGCACCAGCGGCTAGCAGATAGGCGGTCAGATAATCAGCCAGTCCTTCTTTACCGCCTATTACCAAACAAGAAAGCCCAGTGACCAGTGATGGCATAGTTTTATCGCTGGTTTTGTCCAACATTAGCACAAAAGGCAGTCGTGCAGTAAAAGTAGAACCCTGTCCCAGCGTACTCTGTACGGTAATTTCTCCCCCCATCAGTTGTACCAGTTTATGAGCAATCGACAAGCCCAGCCCCGTGCCGCCAAAACGCCGCGTTGTCGAAATATCAGCTTGAGAGAAGGGAGTAAATAAATGTTCTTGAGTTGTTTCATCCATACCAATACCGTTGTCAAGCACGCGAATCTCTACTACGACCTGCTTCGTGTTACGCTCGACCAGCATGACCTGCACTGATACGCGCCCTATGCGGTCTTGTCCACTAGAGAACTTAATGGCATTGTTGGTAAGATTGATGATGATCTGGCGCAGACGCTGGGCATCGCTTAGCACGGTGACAGGAATCGCTGGATCGGTAAAGAGTGTCAGTTCCACCTCTTTCTTACTGGCAAAGAGATCTAGCATAACGCAGACTTTTTCTGCTACCTCGCTCACCGCAGTTGGTTCAGACTCAATCTCCAGCTTGTCAGCCTCAATCTTGGAAAAATCGAGAATGTCTTCAATGATGCCCAGCAGTGAAAACGCCGAGTCGCGGATGGTATCGATCATTTCCATCTGATAGCCTTTAAGACTGGTCTGTTGTAGAACGTCCACCATACCGATTACGCCATTCATCGGGGTGCGAATCTCATGACTCATGGCAGCGAGGAACTCTGACTTGGCATCATTAGCCTGTTCTGCCTCAGTCTTGGCGGCAAGCAGTGCTTGCTCAAACTGTTTACGCTCTGTGATGTCACGCACAATTCCAGTGAAAAAGCGACCCTCACCCAACTGCATCTCGCTCATCGCCATTTCTAGCGGAAAAGTACTGCCGTCCTTGCGTCGCCCATCAATGATCTGCCCGATACCGATGACGCGGGCTTCACCAGTAGCATAGTAATGTTCGATGTAACTATCATGCTCACTGTATAGAATCAGCATATTAATGTTCTGCCCGATTACCTCGGCGGCAACATAGCCAAAAATGCGCTCGACGGCTGGGTTGATAGTCTCGATCGTACCGTATTCATTGATGGTGATAATGCCATCCACTATGGTATTAAGGATTGTGTGGATGTGGATGGCGTGGTCACGCAGTCGGTTCTCCGTCGCTTTGAGTTCGGAAATATCGTGAAACGTAACCACCATACCCTCTATTTCTCCAGTTTCATTGCACATCGGCGTACTGACATAAGTGACAGGAAAACTCGTGCCATCTTTGTGACAGAACATTTCATTGGCAACATAACGGCTGATGCCATCATCCAGCGTTGCATAAATAGGAGATTCATTCTGCGGATAGTGCGTGCTATCGGCACTGCTGCGGTGGATTATCGAATGGGCAGGTTGACCGATCTGCTCATTTTCGCGCCAGCCAAGCATGGTAGCGGCGGCAGGGTTCTCGAAAATAATATTTCCCTGTAAGTCGATGCCGTACAAACCATCGCCAACAGAAGTAAGAATCTGCTCATACAGGCATTGCAAACGTGCCAGTATCCCTTCGGTCTGTTTGCGCTCGGTGATGTCAATCCAGTAACCCACTATTTCTTGCGGATGACCGTCGGCATCACGCACCAATTTGCAGTCGTTTTGTATCCAGTGCCAAGTACCGTTTTGGTGTAGAAACCGATATTCAAAAACACAAGTATCGTGCTTGAGCAGTCGCTCTAATTCAATTAATGCCTGATTGCGGTCGTCTGGATGGAGATGACTAACCCAGAAGTCTGGTTTATCGATGAATTCTCTTGCTTGCCAGCCGAGTTGATCGCTCACATTCTCGCTGCTGAAGGTCACTGCGTAGTCACCGTGAGTCTCAGCACTGTAAAGGATTACAGGGGTAGACTTGAGCAGAAAATCAAGTCGTTGCTGTGTGGCAACCAGTGTGGCAGTGCGTTGTTCTAATTCATCTGTTGTCCGTTTACGCTCAGTAAAATCGCGGGTGATTTTTGAAAATCCCTGTAGCTCATCTTGATCGTTGTAGAGGCTTGTGATAAGCACATGAGCCCAGAATCGAGAGCCATCTTTGCGTACACACCAGCCCTCATCTTCCGCTTGTCCTTGTGCTAACGCTTCTGCCAACTTTGCTTCTAGTTTGCCTGCCGCAGCAGCATCGGGTGGATAGAAGATGGAAAAATACTGACCGATGATTTCATCGGAGGTGTAACCATTAAGTCGTTCGGCATTCTGATTCCAAGTCATGACACAGCCGTTTTCATCGAGCATCAGATTGGCGCAGTCTTTGACCCCATCCACCAGCAAGCGGTAGCGTTCTTCGCTCAGATACAGCCATAAGTTATGGCGGGTGATTTCCTCATTTTTCTCAAATGAGACCTTGGCATAGTGATAGTTTTTCTTGTGTAAGCGGTAAAGGTCAACAAAGGTTTTCACCTTGACACGCAGTATCTGCGGCAACACAGGGCTAAGTAGATAATCCACAGCACCGAATTCATAGCCCTTGAGCAACGACGCATCAGTCAGCGTCTCAGTAGTAATGAAGATAATCGGCACAGGCACGGAGCGTGACTGACTGCGGATTATTTCAGCGGTTTCAAAGCCATCCATAATCGGCATATTCACGTTGAGCAATACCAGCGCAAAGTCATGATCCAATAACTTGCACACCGCTTCTTTACCCGAAGTGGCGGTGATAATCTCAATATCCATGTCCTTTAGAACCGCTACCATCGCAGTCAATTTGGCAGGGTTGTCATCCACAATTAGAATGCTGGCTGGTATATCGTCTTCATTCATTCATATCGACTCCTGTATTTATCAGCGGTGTTGACCCTTGGTCGGTGGTATATTTTAGCGGGTTTGCGTTGCTAGATTGTCATTATTAGTGCGTCATTGACCAGCCCAACTATTTGCCACACGATCACTACTGCAAGGTATAACCATACTTATTGGATGTGAAGTTGTTATCGTCTCGTTATCTTCCACAATCAACAAATTTTATACAAGCCATCTAATACCAAGGAATTAGGACTCACCATGCCAATAACCTTGCCATTTTCTACCACAGGCGCACGCACTAAATTATAAGTGGCAAATAACCGTGAGCAATAGCGTATATCCATTTCAGGGCGTACTTGAATGACAGGACAGGTCATAATTTCGTAGACATTGACTCTATCGGGGGCGCGGTCTTTTGCCAATACTTGCCGTGCAATATCGCCTGAGGTAATCATGCCATATTCATCATCGTCATGACGCTTATTAACAATTAATACCGATGTCCCTGAGGCTTTCATTTCTTTTAACGCATCGCTGATAGTCGCCGCGCCGTCTATACAGGAAAACGTTGATTTCATTACGTCTTTAACGCGAATAACTTTTGGTTCACTCATAATTCATCCGCCAATTCTTGGGTTAATTGTTCCACTTGGTGCATGACACCAATGGCATCTTCTACGTCAACTTTAAAGGCAATGCCTGCACCTGCTTTACTGTCGAATTCGCCTGCTTTGGCGATTTTTTCTAAAATATGGCGACTTAAATGTTCCTCGACTAAAAACAGCAATACATCTCTAGGGGTGTCCAATGTTAAGCCAAAAAAGGTTTTCGATTGCTTCATGCCTTCGCCACGCGCATGATTAATGACAGTTGCACCTTTTGCGCCGCTTTCACGCGCAGCATCCAGCACCATATCGGTTTTGTCGTCTTCGACAAAGGCAATAATTAATTTGAAGTGCATAATGTCACTCAGTGTTTAGAGGAAAGACTGCGTTTGCTACGCCACGCAGCAAGTTGCGCGTAACCCAACACAGTGATAATAGGAAATAAACTGGCAAAGGCGATTAAACCAAAACCGTCTATTAATGGATTACGGTCTGGAACTGCTTGCGCTAAGCCCAAACCTAAGGCAGTGACTAATGGCACGGTAACGGTTGAGGTAGTCACGCCACCTGAATCGAATGCCAGACCAATAATGAGCTTAGGCGCGAATAAGGTTTGTATCAACACCAGCACATAACCAATAACGATAAAAACGTAGAGTTCAAACCCTGTGACAATACGAAACGTCCCTAGGGCAATACCAAACGCCACGCCTATCGACACTGCAATGCGTAAGCCCCACGCTTGAATCGTGCCGCCTGAAATCTGCTCGGCTTTTATCGCCACCGCCAATAAAGACGGTTCGGCTAAGGTAGTCGCAAAGCCAATACTAGCGGCAAATACATACACCCAAAAATACGCCGACCAATTCAAAATATATTCATGGGGATTAATGCCAAGGAATTCCGTGCTGGTCAATTGCTTTGCCATTAACTTACCTAGCGGAAACAATGCCATATCCAGACCTTCGAGGAAAAAAGCAATGCCCAATAATACATAGACAAAACCAATCAAAGTTTTTTTAGGATTAGGTAACGGTTTACGAATCACCAGCAATTGAAAACCGATGATAATCGCCGCAATGGGTAAAATATCCTGACAAGTGGCTAATAACGCCAAAGAAAAATGGATGAGCCACGCAATCATCGTATAACTCCATAAGCCATGACGAAAATCATCGGTGTTAATGAGGCAAATGCGATTAAACCAAAGCCGTCTATCATTGGATTGCGACCCTTAATTGCCGTCGCCAAGCCCACGCCTAAAGCGGTGACTAATGGCACGGTAATAGTGGAAGTGGTCACGCCGCCAGAATCATAAGCGATGCCGATGATGTCAGCAGGTGCAAACGGTGTGATGAGAATCACGCCGCAATAACCACCGATAATTAGATAATACAACGGCCAACCACGGATAATTCTTAGCACACCGACTAAAATCGCAAAACCAACGGATAACGCTACCGTGATGCGTAAGCCTAAGGCATAACTGGATTTTGCCTCGGTGCTATGAGCAATGATATTACCTTTACTGGCAATGTCTGCTGCTTCCGCAGCAATGGCAATCAATGCAGGTTCTGCTACAGTTGTGCCAAAACCCAAACAAAAAGCGAAAATCAACAGCCAGAATAAACTACCCTTACACGCAAACGCGTAAGCCATTGATTCACCTAGTGGAAAAAGACTTTGTTCCAGCCCTTGAATAAATAATGCTAGCCCCAGTACAACAAACAGCGTACCGATGATTAAACTGGCAACATCGGCAATAGGTTGTTTAATAATCAGAACCTGAAACACTAGCACAACGGCAAGAATCGGCACGAGATCGATAAAACTATTGCACAGTTGCTTAATAAAATGGTTCATAAAATGGTTCTTTAACTTGACATTCTCCCCCAGCTAAAGCAGGGGGGATTCCTACTGCTAGACGCTTATGCCCAAGCGCGAGAATGTTAATATCTCTATCATGCGTAGTGCCACACTCAGCACACGTCCATTCTCTTATTCGCAAACCTGCTCTACCTTTCGGACTGCTTTGGCTAATCAAGCCACAGCACGAACAAGTTTGGGTGGTGTAGCTTTCGTTAACTTCTAAAAACACGCCTTGCGTCGCTATCAACTTGTATTCAAGCTGTGTTTTCAGCATTAACCAGCCTGCATCCAAAACGGATTTAGCCATCTTGGTTTTTGCTAGTTTCTGACTGCTGACGTTGCCAACGATGATTAAACTGTTTTCTTTGACTATCTTGTTGGTGAATTTATGGATTGCATCCTTGCGGGTGTTCTTTATCTTGGCATGAATCGCTTTAACACGCTTTTTATCCTTAACCCGCTGTGCTTTGCCAAGTTTTAACTCTAAGTTTCTATAACAATCCTGTTTTGCCAAGCACTCGCCATTTGAACAAGTAGCCGTGGTTTTCAGTCCTAAATCAATGCCAATCTGCCCACCTTCGGCTTGCCTAAGAATGGGCTTCGATTTCACGGTGGTATTGAAATACCAGTGCCCGCGTGAATCCTCGCTAAAGCAACCATTCACCCATTTAACACCAGCGGCTTTGAATGGTATCCATCCAAGTGCTTTTTTAGCCCCACCAGAACACCGCCAATTCAGTTTGTTTTTCTTGAACTGTTTTCTGGATTTTGCGTGTTGCGCAATGGTGGATTGAACGGTAGCCGCCCCAATAGTCATATTGCGTTCAGCGCGTATCCCGACTAATGATTTGTTCAAATCAAATTCAGATGTTCCACAATTCATATAGCCGACTTCTGGAATCGACACCCACGAAAATTCAGCGGATTCCGCGTTAGCCGCGTTCCACACTTGATTAACTTCAAAAGCCCATTGACGCAATTGTTTTGCGTGCTTGTCGCGGACTCTGACAGATAGTGTTTTGATTATTGGTTTCATGGGTGCTATCCTAGCATTTTTCAATCTGGTCTATCAATGGTTTTATGGAAGTAAGAACAGGAAGACATTGTGTTTTTATGATGCACGTTCATTTAGTCTTCGTAACAAAATATCGGCGTGGCGTATTCACCAAAGAAATACTGGACGATTTGCGAGGCATTTTTACAAAAGTGTGTACTGACTTTGAGGCTGAACTCGTTGAGTTCGATGGGGAAGATGACTATGTTCATCTGCTGGTGAATTACCCGCCTAAAGTGGCAGTTTCAAAATTAGTTAATAGCTTGAAAGGCGTATCTAGTCTTTTGATTAGGAAAAAAGGCTATCCATCTATTAAGCAAAAACTATGGGGCAATGCGCTGTGGTCACCCAGTTACTTTGCGGGTAGCTGTGGTGGTGCGCCCATTGATATTATTCGTAAATATATCGAACAACAACAAACACCTCTTTAATCATTGCCTAAAGACGGCTATCGCCGTCCGAGCTATCCATCTCCGCCCTAAAGAGACGGGGTTTTTCGCTCATCTGGATAAAAAAGCCCCGATAAATCGGGGCTTGATGGTTGAGACTAAGGCGATTCACTTTAGCAAATCGCCCTTATGCACAATTGCTTACCAACTAAAGCCCGCGCCCACGTTAGCCGTCATAGCACTACTCGTACCGAAACCATTAGCAACTGCCGCTTTCACTTTAATGTGTTCCCCTACATCCGCACCACCACCAAAAGCGATGGCTTGTTGACCTGCATAAAAACCACTACCAATACCTATTCCATAATGGTGTCCTGCCATACCTGTTGGAATAGAGTTCATCGCTGCCGATTGTGCGATACCGCTATAAGCTTTCGCTGCGATACCATCCATATTATTTGACAGAGCTTGTAATTGACCAAAGTTGACCGCATCGTACTTAGTCGTACCATCAGCAATCCCAGTGACTTTTGCAGGTGCGCCTGTCGAAGTGGCAAAGGTCGCGCCATTATTGTTTAGGGTTAATGAGCTAGGTGTTTGCCCACCACCTGTTAAATTAGTTCTATCCTCAAAAACTTGCAGACCATTGGTTTTACCTAGACCGTTAGTCAAGGTAGTAGATGCCACCGCTTCAGTTGCAGTAGTTCCTTTCACTATATCAGTAACAGGGGCATAGACAGTAATACCTGTTTGACCTATAACACCTGTGGTTGCCCCTGCAAGTTTACTGCTAGCAAGGTTTTTACTCGCATCGACCGTTGAGGTTGCAGAATTTGTACCAACAAACGCAGTATCACCGTTTACATAAAGATTACCATCTATAAACTGATTACCAGCGACCTGAGTCTGATACTTCACTCCTGCCAGTCGATTACCAATCGTAGTATTGGCCGCAACAGTTTTGATAAGTCCATTTTTGTAGGTAATGACCCCACCCGTTCCATTTACAACATCATTTGTACCCGTAGTAACATTAACACCATTAACACCATTAGAGCTTAAAGGTGCTGCTGGATCACCTAAGATTCGATCTGCGGCGAGACTACCAGGGTCAATATTAAGACCAATAACAGTAGCATTACTAACATTTAGTACGCCGTTAATAATAGTCGTACCATTTAGATTATTATGATCCTCAAAGACTTGCAAACCGTTAGTGATACCACGACCGTTAGTTAATAACACCGAACTAACTGACTGCGACCCACCAACACCAGGTGTGCCTGTGACACTGGAAATATTACCCACCGTACCCTGTATTGCCGTACCGTCGGCAGAGTAAATACTAGTTAAGACAGAACTTGCGACAGGCCCTGTATTACCATTGGCAGTGGAAATAAACGAGGTGTTGCCGTTGGTATTGATGGCGTTGATTACATTGACTTCTGCCGTTGTTGCCGTACCGACTGATAACACTGCATTGTTATTATTCAACGCTAAGCTGGAAGAATTCGTGCCGCCTGACAATGTGGTGCTAGTTGCGCCAATGTTCAAGCCATGTCCTCCATTGACATTATTCAGCAATGTTACGCCTGTACCTGCCGCATTGACTGTCAGCCCAGCGGCATTCGTACCTTTTAAAGCAATCGAACCGTTATTGTTTAGCGCAAGTCCCTGAACATTTTGATTGCCTGTCAGCGTTGCACCAGTAACATTGGTTGTTAAACTACCACCACCTGGTGTACTGATTATATTGCTCAGCCCTGTCAGAGTGGTATTACCTACGTTAGTGAGGTTTCCTACGTTATTCAAAGCCCCTGAATTATTAATGCCTGACATGATACTCTGACCACTCACATTGAGCGTAGTAGCTGTGAGATTGGTAGAAATGAGATTGGTGACATTACTATTTGTTGCAGTTATGTTCCCATTGACATAAAGATTACCATCTACCAGTTCATTACCATTGACCAGATTTTGATACTGAACCCCTGCCAATCTATTGCCGATAGTGGTATTGGCGGCGACAGTTTGAGTGCCGTTAACGCCAGTGTAAGTTGTGATTGCGCCAATGTTATAAGTCAGAGTACCTATCGTCGGATCATCTTTCGTCCCTGTCACCCCTTTTGTCGTCAGATTACCTGTTACCCCATTAGACGCATAAGTCGTTTTGTTTCCGTTTACCCCTAAGTCACCAGTAATTTGACTGAGGTTGTTACCATTAAAACCAATAACAGTGGTATTGGTTAGATTAAGCGTCCCATTTGCGATGCTTATATTTCCAGCAGTGATATTATTGAATGTACTATTTCCAGTGGAAGTGACGTTGCCATTCACATTGGTAAAATTACCGTTGACCCCACCGACATTGCCATTCGTTGTAAAAATGCTGCCATTAATGGTACTAAGATTACCCGCTGCTGTAATATTTTGTCCTGCTGTGACGTTACCAAGCGCAGTGAGATTGTTGGTGAAATTACCGTTGACCCCGCCGACATTGCCATTGGTGGTGAAAATACTGCCATTCGTTGTAAAAATGCTGCCATTAATGGTACTAAGATTACCCGCTGCTGT
>JBAXNR010000106.1:0-13400 GCA_037133675.1 Methylococcales bacterium | reverse complement strand
TTTGGCTATGCCTAAATCTATATCTAGTGCCTACCCCGCGAAATCGGGAAGAGCCAAAATAAACCGCTGTGGCAGTTATTTTCAAAAGGATTTTTTAATCAAGCCGTCGATTTAAACACGCTTAACATCAACCAACAGGCACGGGATTATTTTCTGCAAAATACCAACGCACTGGCGTTATATCAATTTGCCCAGCAAGCTAAATTGCAAAAATTAGTGGCATCAATTGTCGAAAATCCCAGCGCGTTAGATTATGACGCAATAATCAAATCGCTGTTTTATAACGTCAGTTATCCCGATTATTTGCTCAGCTTACCAATGGGTGCGGGTAAAACCTATTTGATGGCAGCGTTTATGTACTTGGATTTGTACTTTGCTGAACGTGAACCAAACAACAAACATTTCGCGCATAATTTTTTAGTGCTGATTCCATCGGGTTTGAAATCGTCTATCGTGCCAAGTTTAAAAACCATTAAACAGTTTGAACCATCTTGGGTTTTGCCTGAACCCGCTGCCAGTCATTTAAAAAGTTTGCTCAAATTTGACGTATTGGATGAGTCAAAATCAGCGAAAAAAAGTAACAAAGCGAATAATCCAAATGCACAAAAAGTAAATAACGTTTTGCCAAATCCGTTTGGTCAAGTGTTTGTCGTCAATGCTGAAAAAAGTTATTTTAGATAGAATAGAACTCAATCCGACGCAAACCATTATCGAAAAAACCGACGACGAAAAATCACGTTTCGCTAACGAGTTGCGGCATCTTATTGGTGAAATTCCTAACCTTTCGATTTTAATTGATGAAGTTCACCACGCGGCAACCGATGATATTAAATTGCGTCGTGTTGTTACCGATTGGCACGAAGGCGGCAACATCACCACCGTTTTGGGTTTTTCAGGCACACCGTATTTACAAAAAGCCGACGTAATCGAAATTACGAAAAACGAAATTCTAAAACTGACTGAAATTAGCAACACGGTTTATTACTATCCGTTGATTGAAGCGGTTAAAACCTTTTTGAAAAAACCACAGGTTAAAACGGGCAAAAATTTAACTCGTCTTGAGATTATTAAACACGGTGTTCAAGAGTTTGACACGCTTTATCGTCATAAAATTTATGCAAACGGGACAATTCCAAAACTCGCTATTTACTGCACCAGCATTGATGATTTATATGAAAACATTTTGCCATTTTTGACCAGTGAATTGGCGGTTAATCGTGACGAAATTTTAGAATTTCACGGTGGTAATAAAGCTTATTCATTGCCCAAAGAAAACGAGTTAGCCTTTCGTTCGTTAGATTTGCCGCACTCAAAACGCCGTTACATTTTACTTGTGCAAATTGGCAAAGAAGGTTGGGATTGTCCAAGTTTAACAGGTGTCATTTTGTCGCAAAAAGGCGATAGCTCACAAAATATGGTTTTACAAACCGCTTGCCGTTGTTTGCGTCAAGTGGATAGTGGTGAACATGAAACCGCGTTAATTTGGCTGAATCAAGATAACGCCATCACACTTAACAAACAATTACAACAAGAACAACACATCACCATTGATGATTTGAATGCGGTAAAAGGTGGCGAAACGGTTACCAAAATCAAGCGTGTTTCACGGATGGAGCATTTGCAACTGCCACCACTTGAATTTCACCAGCTCGAAGTCACTTATCAAGCAACAGACATTGAAGACGATGCTAATACTCAAGAAAAATTAAGCACGTTGTTTGCTAAAATCGATAATTACAAAAGAATTGCAAGCACCACAACCGACACCATCGACAGTATTGGTGAAGGCTCAACTCGTTTTATCAACGAAGAAGGCGAGCAAGTCGCGTCCTATAAACAATGGTTATTTGACACGATGCGTGGCAGTTTCAAAACCTTAAGCCTCGAACAATTAAACGTTTTCGATTCTGACATTCGCAAAGTCTTTGAATCTGTAACTTATCAGAAAAACGGGCAACATTTTTTCAATGATTTGTACGATTTACAGCGTATTGAAAGCAAAATCCGTTTAAGTTTTGCCCGTCAACGTGAACTACAAACAGAAACTGAGATCATCCCGAAAACGGCGCAACTGTTATTAGTTAAAAAATTAACGGATGTGAATGAAAGTGTGGGGCTTTATCCAAATAAAGTTGATGCGGCGAAAATTTTAGAATTCGACACAAATAAAATGCCGCTTGAAGTTGATTTAGCTGAAAAACAACGTGGCTATGATGCAATGAAGCAATCAATGGAAGCGCAAGGTTTAGCGCAATTTTTACCAACATTTGAAGCGTACAAAACAGGATTTGAAATTGCCCCAATTGTGAAACAAAAAGACCAAACTTTTCATTATTTGCCCTACGATTTTGCTGCAAGTGGCGCGAGTGGTTTTGAATTTAAGTTGTTCAAAGAAGCGTTAAAAGATAGCGATTTTCAAAACAAAACCAACGCGCTGGAAATTTATTACAACGGCGAACGCGGTTTAACTGAATTTGTCATCGATTGCTTTGCAAAAAACGGCAAATATTGGAAAAACATCGGACATTACACGCCCGATTTTTTGATGATTCGCCGCGATGACAAAAACAAAATTCATAAAGTGTTAATTATCGAAACCAAAGGCGGTGTTTATGCGGAGAAGTTCAAATCTCGAAAAACCTTTATGGAAACCGAATTTTTGCCTGTGAACAACGAAAAATACGGTTATGCGCGGTTTGATTTCTTGTATTTAGAAGACAGCCAAAAAATTGAAGCCAATACCGCTAAACTTAACGCTAAAATTAACCAATTTTTTAACGAGGTGTTATAAATGAAATTATGCCTCGTTCCCACGCGCCGCGTGGGAATGCAGTGTCAACGCGCCGCGTTGTAGACCGCAGCGCGGTCTGTATGAATTCCCACGCAGCGCGTGGGAACTAGGAAACCAATTTTTTAATAACGAATCATGCCAATAAAATACATTGCTCACGCAAAAAATCCCGTTGAAGGACAAGCGATTTTAAACACCATCACGCGACCACAACGGGTTTTACGTTACCGCGAAAACAACCAAGTGTTTGACCGCATTCAACGTGGAATGCCTTATTACGAAGTGGAAACGCAAGAAATCATCGGCGAACCGTCTGACAATTTAGTGATTCGTGGCGAATGTTTATCGGCGTGCGCGTATTTAAAAACGCAAAATATCCAAGTTGATTTGGTGTATATCGACCCGCCATTTGCCAGTGGTGCGGATTATGCAAAAAAAGTTTATGTTCGCCGTAATCCAAAACTTGCTGAAAAGATCGCCGCCGCAGAGCAAACAATGGACAGCGACGAATTACGCAGTTTTGAAGAAAAAATGTACGGCGATATATGGCAAAAAGAAGATTATTTAAATTGGATGTATGAAAATTTAATGGCGATTAAAAGCATCATGAGTGACACCGCCAGTATTTATGTGCATTTGGATTGGCACATTGGACATTATGTGAAAATTTTAATGGATGAAGTTTTTGGCGAAGAAAATTTTAGGTCTGAAATTATTTGGAAAAGAACTACTGCACATAGCGATTCTTCAGGATTTGGTGTCAACTTCGATACAATTTACTATTACTCAATAAATTCAGATTTTATCTTTAACAAAGTTTATCAAGAATATACTACAGAGTATTTGGCAAGATTCAGCAATCAGGATGAAGACGGTAGAAAATGGAGAGATGGGGATTTAACCGCAAAGGGATTAAGTGGCGGTGGGTACGAATATACCTATAAAGGATTCAATTCCCTTTGGCGGTGTCCTTATGAAAAAATGGAAGAATTAGACAAACAGGGAAAACTGCACTTTACAAAAGCAGGAGGTATTCGCATAAAGTTATATTTAGACGAATTAAAGGGAATGCAATGTCAATCGCTTTGGGATGATATTTTTCCAGTTAATTCACAAGCTCAAGAACGTGTTGCTTATGCCACGCAAAAACCCGAAGCTCTTTTACAGCGAATCCTCAAAGCCAGCAGCAACGAAAATAGCATTGTCGCGGATTTCTTCGGTGGCAGTGGTGTAACCGCAAAAGTGGCGCATGATTTGGGACGGCGTTTTATTCATTGCGACGTGGGCATTAACAGCATTCAAACCGTGCGTGACCGTTTGAAAGAGGCGGGCGCGAATTTTCAGATGTTAGAAATTCAAGACGGCGTGAGTTTATTTCGTAATCCACAACAAACGATGGATAAATTAGCTACGTTAATTCCGAGTTTGCAACGTGGCGTGGAAGGTATTGGTGCGTTTTGGTTTGGTTCGATTGCCGATAGCAAGTTAGGCACGTTGCCTGTTTATGTGCCGAATTTGTTGAACTCGCAAGAAAAGGTGTTAGACATTCCGCAAATGAACCAAATTTTGAATCAAGAATTGCCTGATTTAGACATCGACGTGAAAAAAGTGATTGTTTATTACATTGATATTGATGACGAAAAAGCCTTAAACAAATTCATTCACGACAATAACAACACTAACATTGAAGTCGAATTGAAGGATTTAAAAAATTTGCTGCATGACGTGGTGATTGAAGACATCGTGAACGTGAAATGCACTGAAACTGAAAACGGTTTTTGTTGTGAAATTTTAGAATTTATCAGCGATAGATTGATGCAAAAAATTGAAACCTTTAATCAAAAAAGCACTACAAAAACGTCGATTGTCATCAGTGATGATGGGCTGGAATTGATTGAATTGATTGCGCTGGATTGTGAAAACGACAGTGGCGCGTGGCACAGTTCGACTGAAATTAAAATTGATAAATTGGGTTTTATGATTAAAGACGGTGTGAAAACTAAAGCTTTTTGGGATGGCAAGATAAGTTCTGAAAAACTACCTAAACGCCTGAAAGTCAGAAATATTAGCGGAGATGAAACAATAAGTATCATCGAGTAGCGGGATTTATCAAGGTGTCACTGTTTTTGTAGATTGCTCCCGCATTCCGCAAGCTCCATGCGGGCTTGTATCTACTATTTTTTCATGCAATCCACACTTTGTAACGTAATAAAGTGTGCTAATTATAGGCAGTGCTAAGGCTTAATGTTATTATTCACGCACTGTTTTATTGGCAAATCTTTTATCTACTCACTACCTATAACAAAAACTCATGAAAATATTAATCACTGGCGGCGCGGGCTTTATAGGCTCCGCGCTAGTTCGTTATTTGATTAACGAAACCCAACACAGCGTTGTTAACGTCGATAAACTCACTTACGCGGGCAATCTTGAATCGCTTAAATCCATAGATTCTAGTCCACGCTATGCCTTTGAACACGCCGATATTTGTGACGCGCCCAAAATGGCAGAATTATTGCAAACCCATCAACCTGATGCAATTATGCACTTAGCCGCAGAATCTCATGTAGATCGTTCCATTGATGGTCCTGCGGCATTTATTGAAACTAATATTGTCGGTACTTACACGCTAGTCGAAGCAGCGCGTGGTTATTGGCAATCTCTACCAGAACCCAAAAAATCTCAGTTTCGCTTTCACCATATTTCCACTGATGAAGTGTATGGGGATTTGGAAGGCATGGATGATTTATTTACCGAAGAAACACCTTACGCACCTAGCTCACCGTATTCTGCCTCCAAAGCCAGTTCGGATCATATTGTCAGAGCATGGCATCGCACTTATGGATTGCCCATTTTGGTAACTAATTGTTCCAATAATTATGGTCACTTTCATTTCCCAGAAAAATTAATCCCGCTAGTTATACTTAATGCACTAGAAGGCAAACCCTTACCCGTGTACGGTGACGGATTACAAATTAGAGATTGGTTGTTTGTAGACGACCACGCTAGAGCGTTACTCACCGTAGTGGAAAAAGGTACAATTGGCGAAACCTATAATATTGGTGGACACAATGAAAAAACCAACATCACTGTGGTAAAAACTATCTGTGCGTTATTGGAAGAGCTAAAACCTAACAAACCTGAGGGTGTAGCACATTACCAAGATTTAATCACCCACGTCACCGACCGCTTAGGTCATGATTTACGTTATGCGATTGATGCCAGTAAAATTGAAAAAGAATTGGGATGGACACCCCAAGAAACCTTTGAAACAGGCATGAGAAAAACCGTACAGTGGTATATCAACAATCTGGAGTGGTGTCAGGACATACTAAATCGCAAATTACAGATCAGATAATTGCTGAGATTTCTGATCTTAATTCTAAAAACCACGCAAAAACTTATGAACGATACATTAAATCAATTGGCCGAAGTCCTAGAACAACGAAAAACGCAAACTGCTGATAAATCTTATGTTGCTAGCTTGTATAGCAAGGGTTTAGACACCATACTGAAAAAAATCGGCGAAGAAGCCACCGAAACGGTAATCGCCGCAAAAGGCGGCGACAAGCAACAAATTATTTATGAAATGGCGGATTTGTGGTTTCATTGTATGGTATTGTTAGCACAGCAAGAGCTGCACCCCGATGATGTTTTAAGCGAATTACACCGCCGTTTTGACTTGTCTGGTTTGCAAGAAAAAGCTCAACGTAACAAATAATCCCGATATTTACACTGGAGTTCACCATGATAACCGTTCCTAAACTATTAATTTTGTTAGTCATCATTATGGTAGTGTTCGGCACTAAAAAACTACGCAACATTGGCACTGATTTAGGTGGCGCGATTAAAGGTTTTCGCACCGCACTGAAAGAAGGTGAAAGCGAAGGCGAAAAAGTCGCTGAGTCTGATGACAAAGATAAAGTCATCGAAGGCGAAGCAATTAAAACCAACGAAAAAGTGTAATCGCCATGTTTGAAATAGGCTTTTCCGAATTAATGATGGTTGCCTTGGTAAGTTTGTTGGTGATAGGGCCTGAACGCTTACCTAAAGCGGCGCGTTTAGCAGGTTATTGGCTGGGTAAAACTCGCGCTATGATTGGCTCGGTGAAAGCAGAAATTCAACTTGAGCTACGCGCCGAAGAAATGCGCCAATTATTTAAAGATGAATCTGGCTTAAACGAATTTCAACAACTGATTGATGAAACCAACGAGTCCGTTAATTCGATTCAATCGTCCATTACTTCGCTGTCCAAGGACAGCGTCGATTTAACGAAACGCCCTCCCCATGAGTTTGAATGATTTTGACGCGAATGCGTCGCCGTTTTTAAGTCACCTAATTGAATTGCGTGATCGCTTATTAAAAGCGATTTTAGCGGTATTGTTGATTTTTTTACCGCTGTCTTTTTACGCCAACGAGATTTACAGCTTTTTGGCTAATCCGTTGCTAAAACACCTGCCAGAACATAGCACCATGATTGCTATTGACGTGGCATCGCCGTTTCTCACGCCATTTAAATTGGCACTGGTCGCCTCGGCATTTTTGGCAGTACCGATTATTCTTTATCAGTTTTGGGCATTTGTCGCCCCTGGTTTGTACAAAAAAGAACGCCGTTTGATTTTGCCGTTATTAATTGCCAGCACCTTGCTGTTTTATTTAGGTGTAGCATTTGCTTACTTTGTGGTGTTTCCATTAGTGTTTGGTTTTTTGACTACCACCGCACCCGTCGGCGTTTCAGTCATGACTGATATAAGCAAGTATCTGGATTTTATTTTAACCATGTTCTTTGCTTTCGGCGTGTGTTTTGAAGTGCCAATTTTTACCATTGTATTAGTATGGACTGGCTTTGTCTCACCCGCTGAGCTATCGGATAAACGCCCTTATGTGATTGTTGGCGCGTTTATTATTGGCATGATATTAACCCCACCCGATGCCATTTCACAAACCTTGTTAGCTGTGCCAATGTGGTTACTATTTGAAATCGGTCTATTATGTTCGCGGTTTTTTGTGCATTCATCTGATAGTGATGATAACTATCCTAGCGTTATTGACGAACACGAAAACGATTTTTAAAGTGTGGTATAGCCGTCGCATGATGACAATGCCAATAGAATACTTATTAAAAGTTCTGACCGATTAACCTTAATCAGAAACTCGTCATAACTAAATGGACTGACTATTAAGCGTAAGCTTCAAAGATGTCGCTGAACAAGTGTTGATTGTGTTTGAATATCTCAAAAATAGCAGGATCGAAATGTTCAGCCTGAGTGCGTCCGTCCCCGTGGGCAATAATGCTTAGCGTTTTTTCATGGTTAAAAGCTGGTTTATAAGAGCGTTTGCTACGCAATGCATCGTAGACATCACAAATATTCACAATACGCGCCGCTAATGGAATCGCCTCACCTTGTTTGTTATTGGGATAACCACTCCCGTTCCAACATTCATGATGATTGAGGGCGATTTCTGAACCCATTTTCAAATAAGGTGACTGACTATTTCCTAAAATTTCCGCGCCCATTGTGGTGTGCGTTTGCATAATTTGCCATTCATTGTTTGTAAGGCTACTGGGTTTGAGCAGAATATCGTCGGGAATACCAATTTTGCCAATATCGTGCATTGGGCTGGCAAAAAAAATAGTTTCTACAAAATCGTTGTCCATACCTAGCAGCGTGGCAATCTCGCGGCTGTAATAGCTAATGCGTTGCACATGCGCCCCTGTATCTTCATCTTTATTTTCAGCCGCCCGTGTCATGGTGAAAATGGTTTCTAAATAGCTTGCTTGCAAGTCAGCGGTTCGTTCACGCACACGTTGCTCTAGTGCTTGGTTGTAATGCTGTAATTGTTTGTGCAGTAGACGCACTTCTAACATATTGGCAACCCGTGCCAGCACTTCGGGTATTTCAAAGGGTTTGCTAATAAAATCTTTCGCACCTGCGTTGAAGACACGCTGTTTTTGGTCGGGTTGCCCAGTAATCACTAACACAGGCAAATAGCCACCCGTCTCAATGGTTTTGAGATTTTCCATGACCTCAACGCCGTCCATTACTGGCATTTTTAAATCCAATAAAATCAAATCGTAATCATGTTCACGGTGCAATTCACACACTTCCAACGACTGTGTGGTGGAGCTAATACCAACATAACCTGCGTTATGTAATATACGTTCTAGCAAGGTGACGTTGACTTGTTGGTCATCGACAATTAAGATTTTGCCTTGAAGAGTATCGAATGAATTAATCATAAATTTACCATTGTGTTTAATTAAAATGAGCGATAACGCTGTCTTGTTAGGGGTAGTTAGTTTTTATAAATTCGAGTGCAGCATTTAACGAGTCTATAAGCTTATTTATCTCAATGGGTTTGGTGACATAGCGAAAAAAGCCAGCTTGCTGACCTTTTTTAATATCATGTGGCATGGCATTGGCACTGATTGCAATCACAGGAATAGCTGCGGTACGGGCGTTGTCTCGTAGTATTTTTAAAACTTCAAAGCCATTAATACCAGGTAGATTAATATCCATTAAAATTACATCGGGCAATTTATTAATGGCGAGTTCAATGCCTAAATTCCCATTTACCGCGCTTAATAAACTCATATTGGGGTGACGCATAATAATTTGTTCGACTAATTTTAAATTGGCAGGATTATCTTCTACATAAAGCACGGTGTATTGCCTTGTCCCAGACGCGATAGGTGTTTGCGCTGATGCTACCACCACTATTTTTTCGGGATGATCTAACTCGTTCACAGAAATCAGTTCAAACCAAAATTCGCTACCCACGCCCACGGTGCTTTCTACACCAATCACGCCGCCCATTAATTCCACCAAACGTTTAGCGACCACTAAACCAATGCCCGTGCCTTCAACGCCACTCGCTTCTTGTCCAAGGCGGTTAAACGCTTGGAATAACTGGGTTATTTTTTCAGCTGATAAACCTATGCCCGTATCAGTAACGGTGATACGCGTACGTTCAGTATTAATCATACGATAATCAATCACGACTGATCCTTTAGGCTGATTGTATTTAATGGCGTTGGACAATAAATTGATTAACACTTGTTTTAAACGCACCCTATCAGCAAGGACAATGTGAGGTACATCAAAGCTAGGAAAACTTAAGGTAATGCCATACTGTTGTGCTTGTGGTTCAATCATGCCTTGGCATTCCAACATCACCTCAGAGAGTAGCACAGGTTCTTTAGACAGCGGTACTTGGCCAGATTCAACTTTGGCAAGGTCTAGTATTTCATTGATGAGCTTTAATAAATGCCAACCCGCTTGCAGAATTTGCGCGATACTTTCTTTTTGTGCTGGCGCGGATAGCAGTTCGTCAGATTCCATTAATTGCGCGAAACCCAAAATAGCATTGAGCGGGCTGCGTAATTCATGGCTCATGCTGGATAGAAAACCTGATTTTGCCAGATTGGCTTTTTCGGCAACTAAGGAGGCATTTTTTAATTCAAGGTTTTTTTCTTGTAACACTTGATCTAAACGTTTGCGTTCAGTGACATCACGAGCGGCGATAAATACCCCTTGTAAGCGTCTATCTCTATCGTAAAAGGTCGTTGCGTTGTAAGACACTGCCGTTTCTTTACCATCAATAGCGCGAACGGTCAGTTCGTAATTGGTGACTTTTTTATCAATCAAGACTTGTTTGATACTGGCTTCGGCAAGTTCGGGGTCGGTGAAGTAATTTTTAAACGGCGCACCGATTAACTCATCACGCGTGCAACCTGTCAGCACCTCCATTTGTTTATTAACGTCAGTAATAATGCCAGACGGGTCGGTGGTCATTAGCGCGTCAATGTTGGATTCAAACAAAGAGCGGGTATAGAACTGATGGTCTCGTAAGCGTTGGGCTAATAGTTTTTGTTCGGCTTCAATTTCTTTACGCGCGGTGTTATCGGTACCGATTAACAAATAGCCAATAATGCTGTCTTCATCGTCACGCAAAGCAGTCACGGACACCACCGCAGGAAAACGACTGCCGTCTTTACGAATATAGCTTAATTCATAAATATCTTCGATGCCGCGTGAGGCTTTGAACACTAAGGCTTCAAAACCAGGCGTAATGGGTGTTCCCAATTCCATACTCAATTCTTTAGCGCGTGAAATCACTTCCAATGGGTCAGAAATATCAGCGGGGGTAATTTTGTTCATGACATCGGCGGCGGTATACCCCAGCATACGTTCTGCACCGACATTAAAAATCTGAATCACACCTTTAGCGTCAGTAGCAATACTGGAAAAATTGGCACTATTGAAAATAGCACTTTGCAAAGCACCTGCTTTAAGTAAAGCTTCTTCGGCTTGTTTACGCGCGGTGTTATCGGTACCGATTAACAAATAGCCAATAATGCCGTCTTCATCGTCACGCAAAGCAGTCACTGAAACCACCGCAGGAAAACGACTGCCGTCTTTACGAATATAGCTTAATTCATAAATATCTTCGATGCCGCGTGAGGCTTTGAACACTAAGGCTTCAAAACCAGGCGTAATGGGTGTTCCCAATTCCATACTCAATTCTTTAGCGCGTGAAATCACTTCCAATGGGTCAGAAATATCAGCGGGGGTAATTTTGTTCATGACATCGGCGGCGGTATACCCCAGCATACGTTCTGCACCGACATTAAAAATCTGAATCACACCTTTAGCGTCAGTAGCAATACTGGAAAAATTGGCACTATTGAAAATAGCACTTTGCAAAGCACCTGCTTTAAGTAAAGCTTCTTCGGCTTGTTTACGATGTGTAACATCACGCACAATAGCGGTGAAATAAAGCTCCCCGCCTAAGTTCATTTCATTGACGGCAATTTCTAGTGGAAAATGACTGCCATCTTTACGTTTCCCGATAAGCTCGCGTCCAACGGTGGCGCGTGTTTTCTCATTGCTACTAAAATGCGGTACTTGATTAAATTCAGCGATTAATAAACTAACATTTTGTTCAATCAGCTCATGCCCAGCAAAGCCAAACATCCGTTCAGCCGCCGCATTAATGGTTTCAATAATGCCGTTGTTTGCGTGAAAAGTGATAATGCCATCTATCACCGCATTAAGAATCGTTTGAATGCGTGCCGAGCTGTCGCGTAAGGCTTGTTGCACAGCATATTCATCGCTGACATCACGAAACACCAACACCGCGCCAATCACCAAACCTTCGCGGTCACGAATCGGGGCGCAACTGTCGGCAATCGCGCATTCGCTACCATCACGCGCAATTAGCACAGTATGATTTGCCAAACCTTGTATCGTGCCATACGCTAAAGTGGTTTTGATGGGAACAACGGAAGGTTCGCGCGTTTCTTGGTTGATAATGTGAAAAATATCATCGACTTGTTGATGCTTTGCTTGCGCTTGCGTCCAGCCTGTCAATTTTTCAGCAGGCGGGTTGAGTAAAGTAACGAGTCCTTTAGCATCGGTTGCAATAACCGCATCACCAATAGAGCGGAGCGTGACGGTTAATTTTTCTTCGCTGAGTTGTAATATCTCATTCGCCTGTTGCAACTGCTTATTGGTTTCTTGCTGAATTTCAAGTAAATGCTCAGTTTCACTATATACTAAATCTTTGAGGCGTTGCCGTGCTTGTCGATTGTTTAATAACACAAACGCTATCGCCAATAACAGCAAAATCACACAGCTGATGGCGATAATGAAAAATAAATAACGCATATTCGCCTGAAACTCGGCTTCATAGTCTGTCAAAACGCTGTTTTCTAATTGAATAAAAGCATTTATCTCAGTGCGGATGCTGTCCATTAATTGCCTGCCTTGACCGCTACTTATCATGGTTAGCATGGCTGTTGTCTGATTATTACGACGCAATTCAATGGTTTGCGCCATTCCAGTTAACTTAGCGGTCACTAATTGTTCTAAATTATCCAAGTGTTTTAAGGCAGGATTGCTCAAACTTGAAGAACGCAGTAAGGTGATATAAGTACCGATATTGTCACGCACCGCTAAATAGGGTTGTAAAAAAGCACTATCGCCTGTTAAGCAATAACCGCGTTGCCCTGTTTCAGCGTCACGCAAAGCGGATAATAAGTCATTGGCTTGATTGATAATGACCAACGTTTGCTGGCGGGCGAGGTCGGCTTGTTCTATGGTGTTAAATGCCCAGAAGGATTCTGCCGATACCAAAACGACCAGTAATAACATACCAGTAAAAGAAACCATTGCTTTAAGTGACTTGCTTAAAGAGCGTTGACTGTCTGTAGTATTAATTAGGGGGGATATTTTTTTAATGGGAGTGCCTATTGCGCCAATTCATGAGAGTCTGGAAGCGAAGTATGCGCCTAAAGGCTAACTACTGAAATTATTTACTGATGTTACGCACCCATAACGAAAAATCAATGAGTTACGAATTCTTCAATTCTCTATAGCTATTGATTATTCTGGAAGTCTGCGTAACATTAGTTCGAAACAGCACAAGCTGTCAGAAGCGAGTGAAAAACAACTGCCTTCATATTGTTATTGTCACTTGAGAAGGAAGAAAAAGCAATGACTCCGAATGGGGTATTTTTGGGTATAAAATGGATACTAAAAATACCCAATGGGGTAGTCATAAACAGTGAGTGATTAAGAGAACCTCAATTGGTTACGAATATTGT
>JBAXNR010000105.1:0-13539 GCA_037133675.1 Methylococcales bacterium | reverse complement strand
GAAAAAACTAATTTTAACGCTTAAGCAAGTTAATTTTTTATGAGAAAGCCGTGGGACTAAGGGCGCATGGGGTTGTTCTGGAGCAGAAAAAGTGATGCTTGAGTTAAATAAAAATAGACAAATCAGGATATTTAAAGTCAATTTCATTCTTTTATCTAACTCATGTTTAGGTGTTACCGATTGATAAGTACTCGGTATTCTTTCGTATTATTCGATTGATTTTGAGTAGTTTTAATCATACAAGTAATACTCTTCATTTTTCTGTTTAGACCTTTCGGTTTTTTAAAACCCGAAAGATTACATTTTATGCGTAGTCAGATTATGCCCTGCTTCTTTATAGTGCCGATAGCGTTCTCTGCCCACGGCTTTAGTCGCTTCGCTGTTGTCCAATATTTCCAGCACCCGTTCAGCGTTGGCACACTGTGAGGATAAGTTAACCACGGTTTTTTGCCATTGTGCGGGGGCGGGGAGTGAGCCGATTAATACTTGTTCAGTCGCGGGAATATCGCCTGTATAAAGCTGGTGCGGAATAAAACTGCCTGCTCTGAATGTCCAGAGCAGGTTGTCTAGTTGCTGACTTTGCGCGGCTGAATCAGTCAACACATAGCAGAAACTGCCGCTACGATAGGCTTTTTCTATCAGTTTACAGGCGAATAACAGACGTTCCTGTTGTGACTGGGTCGGCAGAATATAAAAGCTAACCTCAGCCATTTGCCCGATTAATAAGGTATTGACTTAATAGTGGTACAGGACGACCTGTCGCGCCTTTCGCTTGCCCTGTACGCCATGCTGTGCCTGCAATGTCTAAATGCGCCCAGCGGAAATTCTCGGCAAATTGCGACAGGAAACACGCGGCAGTGATTGTGCCTGCATCTTTGCCACCCACGTTGGCTAAATCGGCAAAATTAGATTTGAGTTGTTCTTGATATTCTTCCCACAGCGGTAAACGCCACACGCTGTCATTGGCGGTTTCGCTGGCGGCTAATAAGTCATTGCATAAAATATCATCATTGCCCAATAAGCCGCTGGGTACACGTCCTAAGGCGACTAGACACGCGCCTGTCAGGGTGGCTAAATCAATGACTACATCGGGATTAAAGCGTTCTGCATAAGTCAGCGTATCGCATAAAATCAAGCGTCCTTCGGCATCGGTATTGAGGATTTCTACGGTTTTTCCTGACATACTGGTCAAAACATCACCTGGTTTATTGGCATCACCGTCAGGCATATTTTCAGAAGCGGGAATCAAGCCGATGATATTAAGCGGTAAATCCATTTCTGCGGCGGCTGATAATGTACCCAGCACTGCCGCGCCACCGCACATATCGTATTTCATTTCGTCCATGCCAGCGGCGGTTTTTAATGAAATACCACCTGCGTCAAAGGTTAAGCCTTTACCAATAAGAACGATGGGCTTGGCATTTTTTTCGCCGCCTTGATAATTGAGGGTAATGAGTTTGGCAGGTTGACGACTACCGCGCGATACCGCCATAAAACAGCCCATACCCAAGGCTTGCAGTTCTGATTCTTCCAAAACTGTCACTTCAAGTTTACCATGTTTATGACCCAGCTCAATTGCTTGTTCAGCAAGATAGGTCGGGGTGCAGATATTGGCAGGTAAATCAGCCAGTAGTTTAGTAAACGCAACGCCTTCAGCAATAGCGCGACCTTGTGCTAAACCTGCTTGTGCGAGATGTAACTCAACATCGGGTGCGATAATGCTCAGTTTTTTAAGCTTGCATTCGGCTTCTTTATTAGATTTTGTTTCTGTGTATTGATATAAGGCATCATTAAATACCTCGATACAGGCTCGTGTTTTCCATTGCCAATCATAACTTTCGACTTCGCACTCTGCTAACGTACACACCACTGATTTTATCGGCGTTTTCTTTAAGGCATTAACAGCGGCAAGCAGGGCTTTACGATAGTTTTTACTGGTCAATTTCGCTTTTTCGCCTAGCCCAACTAGCAAAATACGTTGTATGCCACTATCAGGTAGTACATGACACAAAACGGTTTCATTATTTTTTCCGCTGAGGTCACCACGACTAAGAATATTACTAATAAGCCCTTGATTATTGTCATTGAGATCGTTTGCAGATGAATAAAATGGCGAGTCTTGGTAAACACCAACAATAATACAATCACATTGCAGTTCTTTTAATGGCGTGGTTTCTATAGAATAGTCCATAAGTATTGGCTTTGAGGTTAATAAGTTAAAAGGGTTTAGATGCTCTGTGTAGGGTCTAAAGGCTCGAATCTTATACCCTATTGTGCCGTAATTATACAACACAACTATTATTTTGATTGAGGAGATACGCGCTTGGGTACAGTAGATTGGAAAAAAGGCTATAACACCGAACGAAGGGTGTGGGTCAGCATCCTAGACAAAATGGTAGCGCAGGATTTACTAAAAACCTTGTTGGCAGTTTGGTCAGTGATTGTGGTGATTATTGTT
This sequence comes from Methylococcales bacterium, assembly GCA_037133675.1. GTDB lineage: Bacteria > Pseudomonadota > Gammaproteobacteria > Methylococcales > Methylomonadaceae > UBA4132. Next base: position 11,081 of record JBAXNR010000105.1, on the reverse strand, counting down.
AGCCGAAAATTTATTAGTGTACTGAATCAAGCCATTGATGGACAGATTTCCAACGAAACTTTGCTCAATATCATGGGTTTAAAAACCATTATTGCCAGTGCTTCTTTTTTACCAGCGGCATTATTTATGGCAACGTTGATGGTACTGGGCAGAATGTACCGCGATCAAGAAATGTCAGCCATTTTTTCCGCAGGTGCGGGGGCAGGGACACTTTACCGTGCGGTTTTTCTGTTTGTTTTCCCATTAGCCATACTCACCGTGGGTATCTCGCTTTATGTATCACCTTGGGCAGCGGCTAGAATAGAAGCCCTCATCAGTCATGATGAAAAAACCGCTGATGTTCGCGGTATTGCCGCAGGAAAATTTAGCGAATACAGTCAAGGCGATTTGGTTTTTTATGTAGAAAGTATTGATGCTGATGGCAAAATGGAAAAAGTATTTGTCCAAAATCGCCAAAAGGGAAAACTGGGTATCATTAATTCCAAAAAAGCGCGTATGCAGGATTTTCCCGATGGTCGTTTTATTATTTTTGAACAAGGCGAACATATTCAAGGTAAACCAGGTGAACTAAATTATGTGATTGAGCAATTTGCCGAATATGCTGTGCGTATTGAGGAAAAAGGCTCACCTCTTAAAAAAGATCTACATGATTCCATTCCCACCGATGAACTATGGAATTCGACACTGAGTAAAGATATAGCCGAATTACAACGCCGAATCGCGATTCCCATCGGGGTTATTCTACTCAGTTTTATTGCTGTTCCTTTGGCACAACTATCACCACGCGGTGGTGTGTACGGCAATATGATCGTTGGATTTTTAATTTATTTTAGTTATGGAAATCTTGCTCATGTTAGCCAAGTTTGGGTTATTAAACAAACCATTCCAAGCTGGTTAGGCGGCATTGGCATTCATGTGTTTTTATTAGTGATAGGGACGATTTTATTAGCACGATTATACGGTTGGCAATGGTTGATAATAAATAGTAAAGCAAAGGTATTCAAGTGAATGTATTAACGCGCTATATCGTCAGAGAAATTTTAAAAGGCTCATTTATTTCGATGACATTATTATTAACACTATTTAATTTATTTACCTTTAGTGATGAATTAGGTGATGTAGGTGAAGGAGGGTATAACCTACCACAAGTTTTTTATTATCTAGCTCTCACTTCGCCTACTGTTTTTTATGAATTAATGCCTGCCTCTGCTCTGATTGGTAGTTTGTTTATTTTAGGTGCAATGGCAAATAATCATGAGCTGGTCGCCATGCGAGCGGCTGGATTATCGGTGTTTGATATTATTAGAACGGTATTGCTGGCAGGGACAGTATTAGTGATTATTTCCATACTGGTCGGTGAATTAGTTGCACCTGACACAGCAAAAAAAGCCCAGATGCTAAAAGCAATGTTTGATGGTGAAAAGGTAATACTCAATAATATGTATGGGCTGTGGTTACGAGAAGACAAACGCTTTATCAATGTGCGACAAATACAAGATAACGGTAATCTAATCGATATAAGTATCTATGATATAGACGATCAACAGCATCTTTATCAATCCACTCATGCGGAACGAGCTGTTTTTTTAGGCAATCAACAATGGCGATTAGAAGATATTAAACAATCGTTTATTTCCAACGAACAAATGCGAGCAGTCAGTGAAACGGAACAATACCTGAAATCAAGTATTGCACCTGATTTATTAAAATTATCAGTAGTCAATCCCAATAATTTATCGCTTATTGATCTATCAAAATACGTTGATTTTTTAAAAGACAATCATCAAAAATCCCAGCAGTTTGAATTGGCTTTCTGGGGGAGAGTAGTAAATCCGCTGGTAACATTCATCATGTTATTAGTATCCGCACCTTTTGTTATTGGTATTAAGCGGGGTATTAGTGCAGGTGGTAGAATGTTAATCGGCGTAGTTATTGGTATGGGTTTTAATGTTATTGATAATATTGTTGGACACCTAGGTTTAGTTTATGACCTTAATCCACCATTAGTGGCATTTATGCCCAGCCTAATCGTTTTAACATTGGCTATTTATGCGATCAAACGTGTGCAATAGCGATTGAATATAAAATCTCTGTCAATCGCAAGAGTGGGCAGGTTAATTAGTTAATGTAGGAGTTTTTAGTTATGTACACAGGTATCGTACAGCGTGTTACTGATATTGTCGCAGTGAATAAAAAAATAGGCTTAAATACCTTGGTGATTAATTTTGATCCGTCACTCTTGACTAATTTAACTATTGGTGCGAGTGTAGCGGTGGATGGGGTTTGTTTAACCGTAACCACAGTAGAAAATAATAAAGTTTCTTTTGATGTTATGCAGGAAACTTTAAATAAAACCACGCTGGGTTCATTAAATTCGGGTGATAAAATTAATATTGAACGCTCAGCCAAGCAAGGCGATGAAATTGGCGGACATACTTTATCAGGTCATGTAGAAGGCACGGCGACTATTTCTCAAATCAGAGAAAGTGAAAATAATTATATTATCGATTTTTCTTGCCCAGCCGAATGGATGAAATATATTTTACCCAAAGGTTTTATTGCCATTAATGGTGCAAGTTTAACCATTGTTGATACTCAGCCAACAGGGAGATTTAATGTGTATTTAATCCCTGAAACTTTACGCGCAACTACCTTTAAACAAAAATGCTTAGGTGATAAGGTTAATATTGAAATAGAGTGTCAAACCAAAGTTATTGTTACTACCATTGAACGTTATTTACAGGAACACCCTATCTCATGATAAAAGACCTTATTGTCGAAAAAATCGACTTAAAAAAACCTAGCGTGTTAAGAATTGCTATTGTGCAAAGTACCTATCATGCTGAACTTAACGACAATATGACAAATTACTGTCGCGAAGTATTTATCCAAAATAATATACCCGAAGATCGTGTTGAAGTGTATTACGCGGCGGGTACTTGGGAAGTCGCATTAATTACCGAAGCCCTTGCCAAAACAAAACGCTTTAATGCCATTGTTGCCTTTGGCATTATCATCAAAGGCGATACCTACCATTTTGATTTAATTGCCGATGAAACAGCGCGGGCTTTGATGAACACCATGATTAACTATCAAATCCCTGTCGCGTTTGAAATTTTAGCGGTTTATCACTACGACCAAGCGGTAGCGCGTGCCTCTAATAACGAATATAACAAGGGGATAGAGGCGGGTAATGCGGTATTAAAAACGCTGAAAACTCTGCGTGAAATTTAAAATAAATGCAAGCAAAGCTTGCACTCCAGTCAACAGATACAAAAAATATTATGTCAAAAATACCAACCGTCGGATTTATCAGTTTGGGCTGTCCCAAAGCTCTTGTTGATAGTGAAAAAATATTGACTCAACTGCGTTTAGAAGGTTACGAGGTATCGCCTTCCTATAAAGAAGCCGATTTAGTGGTGGTCAATACTTGCGGCTTTATTGATGCCGCCGTTGAAGAATCGCTAGACAGCATCGGTGAAGCTTTGGCTGAAAACGGCAAAGTCATCGTCACAGGTTGCTTAGGTGCGCGAGAAGATGAAATTCGCGCTCGTCATCCGCAAGTGTTAAAAGTCACAGGTGCGCACGCTTTGAATGAGGTGATGACTTCAATACATGAGCATTTACCCGCACCGCACGCGCCATTCCTTGATTTATTGCCGCCTCAAGGTCTCAAACTTACGCCTAATCATTACGCCTATTTAAAAATTTCTGAAGGCTGTAATCATCGTTGTACTTTCTGCATTATTCCGTCTATGCGTGGTGATTTAGTCAGTCGCCCGATTAGTGAAGTGATGCTGGAAGCGGAGCGATTGGCGAAAGCGGGGGTGAAAGAATTATTAGTGGTGGCGCAAGATACCAGTGCTTATGGCTTGGATTTAGGTTATCAAACTGATTTTTGGCACGGCGAGAGCATGAAAACCCGTTTTTATGAACTTGCCAAAGCCTTGGGCGAATTGGATATTTGGATAAGAATGCACTATGTCTATCCGTATCCTCATGTTGATAAAGTAATTCCTTTGATGGCAGAGGGAAAAATTCTGCCCTATTTGGATATTCCCTTTCAACACGCTAACAGCCGCATTTTGAAACTCATGAAACGTCCTGCGGCAACGGAAAATAATTTACAACGTATTAAAGCATGGCGTGAAATCTGTCCTGACATCACCTTGCGCAGTACTTTTATTGTCGGTTTTCCCGATGAAACTGAAGCAGAATTTGAAGAACTACTGGATTTTCTCAGTGAAGCGCAATTGGATCGTGTGGGTTGTTTTGCTTATTCACCCGTCAAAGGCGCGGTGGCTAATGCGTTACCCAATCAGATTCCTGAGGAAGTAAAACAAGAACGCTTAGCACGGTTTATGGAGCATCAAGCTCACATTAGCGCAGACCGCTTACAACGCCGTATCGGTAGAATTGAAACAGTGTTGATTGATGAAGTGGTCGAAGAAGGTGCAGTCGCTCGCAGTAAAGCCGATGCCCCAGAAATTGATGGGCAGGTATTTATTGATGGTGCAACACATTTAAAGGTTGGTGATTTTGTTCAAGTCGAACTTGAAGAAGCCGATGAGTATGATATGTGGGGGCATTTGCTGGCTTAATTCACATGATTACCCACAACTCAGTCAGAGTTAGCATAAACCGCCCTACCGATTTCGATACCGAGCGCGTAATGCCTGACTTTTTCCATGCCTTTCCATAAGGTTTTAGCACCAAGGAAGCCCTCATGGACTATTGAGCAGATTGATGTCCATAGAGCTTATGATACCCGTTCTGTTTATGAAGCCGCGAACCAGCGGGGTGCAAGACTGATTGTGCCACCTAGAGAAAATGCTGTCCTTTGGGAAGACGACCATCCGCGCACAAAAGTGCTGACGGCTATTGCAGAACAAGGGCTCGAATAGAGACAGCTGTGCCCTGAGTTTTTGGGGTAGGGGATTTTTGGCTTTGTCATTATTTATGCACCAACGCCTTGCCAAACAAAAAACCAGGGCTTTGTTGCGAGGTCTTTCTATTGAATTGATCAGAAAGACACCCCAGAAAAATTTTCAGGCTGCCATAGATAATTTTGCGGATTCTGGCTCTTCCCTAGAATCAATGTTTAGGCAAGTAAAGTTTTTATGAGAAAGCCATGCCGCCATCAAGCTGGATTTTACGCAGTAAGCTAACAAGATAAAATGAATTGTATTGAAAAACTTGCCCTGTCCTTATATCCTGAGTTCATCATTTGGTTTTTATTTTCACTGTATAGGCAATAAGCATGACAAGTATTACAAAAGCAGACGTAGAAGCTCATCTGCGCCACTTTATCGATCCGCATCACGGTATCGATTTGGTGTCAGCAAAATCAGTTAAATCCATTGTGGTTGAGGGCGAGGTGGTTAGTGTCAAGTTGGAACTGGGTTATCCTGCGAAAACTTACCTAGACACGCTAAAAGCTGACGTTGAACAGCATCTAAAAACCTTGGCAGGTATCAGTAATGCCAGCGTTGACGTGACGGTAAAAATCGTTTCCCATGCCGTTCAACAAGCCTTAAAACCGCATCCGCAAATACGAAATATTATTGCCGTTGCATCGGGTAAAGGCGGTGTGGGTAAATCAACGACCTCGGTTAATTTGGCGTTGGCATTAGCCGCAGAAGGCGCGAGTGTTGGTATTTTAGATGCTGATATTTATGGTCCTAGCATTCCAACCATGTTGGGTTTATCAGGCTTTCCTGATAGCGAAGACAAAAAAACCATGATGCCAAAAGTGGCTTACGGTATCCAAACCATGTCGATAGGCTATTTAGTCGAAGCCGATCAAGCGATGATTTGGCGTGGTCCGATGGTCACTAACGCGTTACAACAATTGCTGAGAGATACTAACTGGAAAGACCTCGATTATTTAATCATCGATTTACCACCAGGTACGGGTGATATTCAACTCACGCTTGCCCAACAAATTCCCGTCAGTGGTGCGGTGATTGTCACCACCCCACAAGATATTGCTCTGATTGATGCACAACGCGGCTTAGGTATGTTTGCCAAAGTCAATGTTCCTGTGCTGGGTATCGTGGAAAATATGAGCGTGCATATTTGTTCTGAATGCGGTCATGAAGAAGCCATTTTCGGTACAGGCGGCGGTGCAGTGATGGCAGAAGCCAATAAAGTGGATTTTCTAGGTGCGTTACCGTTGGATATGGCGATACGAATCAACGCAGATTCAGGCAGACCCACTGTTGTGGCTGATCCGAATGGACGCGCCGCACAGATTTATCAAAAAATTGCGCGTACTACCGCCGCTAAATTGGCATTAAAAGCCAAAGATTTCAGCAGTAAGTTTCCCAATATCGTGATACAGGCGAATTAATTATTCGGAGCATGAGCTTTGCTTGCGCCTGTAGGGTGCTGGCAAAGCCAGTACTTTTTAATTTATGTTAAAATTAAACTTTTCACACCACAGGTCTTAACCACTCATGAGCATTAAATCGGATAAATGGATACGCCGTATGGCAGAACAACACGGCATGATTGAACCGTTTGAAAGCGGTCAAGTGCGCGAATCAGCCCAAGGCAAAGTAATTTCTTACGGAACATCCAGTTATGGCTATGATGTGCGTTGTTCAGACGAATTTAAAATATTCACCAACATTAATTCTGCTATCGTTGATCCGAAAAACTTCGATCCCAGTAGTTTTGTCGATGTTAAATCCGATGTCTGTATCATTCCACCCAACTCGTTTGCATTGGCGCGTACTGTAGAATATTTTCGTATTCCGCGTGATGTACTCACGATTTGCTTAGGAAAATCGACGTATGCACGCTGTGGCATAATAGTGAATGTAACGCCCTTAGAGCCCGAATGGGAGGGTCATGTAACACTAGAATTTTCCAACACCACCACCTTGCCCGCCAAAATTTACGCCAACGAAGGTGTAGCACAAATGTTATTTTTTGGTGCTGATGAAGTCTGCGAAACCTCTTACAAAGACCGAGGCGGTAAATATCAGGGGCAAACAGGCGTAACACTGCCTAAGGCTTAACCTATCCGTTTTTACGTAGGTTGCTATTTCAATGAGTGGCGACTTGTTGATAAAAATTTATCCTAGAAGTTTGCATAAATTGCCTTTATATTGTATGGCAACGATCTTGAATCTTTGAGAGTATTACTATGAAAAATTTCCAAATCCTGTTGTTAATTGTACTGATTGTGCCGTTTGCAGAAATTTATTTACTGTTGGAAGTGGGTGGCATTATTGGTGCGTTTCCAACGATTGTGCTGGTGGTGTTTACCGCAGTGTTAGGCACTTGGCTATTGCGGCAACAAGGGTTTGCGACCTTTCGCCGCTTTCAAGAAAGTTTGGCGCGGGGCGAAATACCTGCGTATGAAATGATTGAAGGGCCTTTAATTTTAGTGGGCGGCGCGTTGTTGCTTACGCCTGGTTTTATCACAGATATAGTGGGTCTTGCGTGTTTGATTCCTGCGACCCGCAAGAAAATAGCTCAATATGTCATTGAACATCATCTTATTCAACCCATTGCTGGCTTTAGCCAAGCGACAACAAGCAAAGAAAATATATTGGAAGGTGAGTTTCATCGGGAAGAATAACGGAGTCAAAAAACCTGTTTTTTTGACTCCAGTCTTTTTAGCTAGTTGCTTCGGGTGTTTGTTCAGGTGATGCACTGGCTTCATTGGTGTTTTTTTCCAGTCCAGAATACACAGGACACCAACCTGAATAACCTGTGGCAACTAAAATTAAACCAATCAACAATAACGGAATAGACGCGGTGAAAATAGAAATAAACAATGCTGCCGATCCTGCATAAATGCGATACATTTTCTCTTTGCAGCCTACATTGTGTTCAAACTTAATCATACGTTTATAATCAAAACTCATTTCAAAATCCTCTGGGTATTAGTTAGCAAAATCAGCTTTACGCACTAGCGTAAAATCTATGGCAATATACACAGCTACAAAAAATGTGCAAGCAATAAGCAATGGATATTCATAAAATTACCGCCCAGTTAAATAACGCCCAACAGTTAGCTGTTACCGCACCGTCTCAATCTGTGCTAGTTTTAGCGGGTGCAGGGAGTGGCAAAACGCGGGTATTAGTACACCGTATTGCTTGGCAAATTCAGCATTATCAAGTGTCGCCGCACAGCATTCTAGCGGTGACATTTACCAATAAAGCCGCCAAAGAAATGCGCGGTCGAATTGAACAGCTACTGGATATATCGACGCAAACTATGTGGATAGGTACGTTTCACGGTATCGCCCACCGATTACTCAGACGACACGCGGCGCAAGCACTGTTACCAGAAACTTTTCAAGTCATGGATTCTAGCGATCAATTGCGAGTGATTAAACGCTTGCTCAACTCGCTAAACATGGATGATAAAACGTGGCCACCGCGTGAAATACAATGGTACATCAATGCCCAAAAAGACGAAGGCATACGCGCTAAGGACATGGAAATACCCGATGATCCAAACGACTACCAACGTCTACAAGTCTATCTAGCTTATGAAGCATTATGCCAGCGTTCTGGCTTAGTGGATTTTGCCGAATTATTACTACGCGCATTCGAATTATTACGCGATAACGAAGAATTACTCGCCCATTATCAACAACGTTTCCGCCAAGTCCATGTCGATGAATTTCAAGACACCAACAGCATTCAATATGCGTGGTTGCGTTTATTAACCAACGGTAAAGATAATTTATTTATTGTCGGAGATGATGACCAATCGATTTACGGCTGGCGTGGTGCGAAAATCGCCAATCTTTTTAGTTTTCAAAAACATTATCCCAATCACCAAGTCATTAAACTGGAGCAAAATTACCGTTCCACTGGCACGATTCTCAAAGCTGCCAACCAAGTCATTGCCAAAAACCAAGGACGCATGGTGAAAGAATTATGGACGAACGCAGGCGATGGCGAGCTAATTTCAGTGTATTCCGCATTTAATGAACACGATGAAGCCCATTTTGTTGTTGAACGCATACGCGCTCATGTTGCGGCAGGTGGTCAGCGCAGTGAAACCGCGATTTTATACCGCTCCAATGCCCAATCACGGCAATTTGAAGAGCAATTGGTAGCCAAAGCCATACCGTACCGTGTTTATGGCGGTTTACGCTTTTTTGACCGTGCCGAAATTAAAACCGCGTTAGCCTATTTGCGTTTAGTCGCCCATCGGAATGATGATGCCTCATTTGAACGGGTGATTAATACCCCAACACGCGGCATTGGCTTAAAAACACTGGATGATTTACGCACTATTGCCCGCGATCAAGGGATTTCGTTATGGTCAGCAGCGATTGCCCTGATTAATCAACGCAGCTTATCCGCACGCGCCGCCAATGCCTTAATCGCCTTTTTAGACTTAATTAAACAGCTAAGTCAACAAACCGAAGCCTTGGATCTGTACGAAAAAGTGCTGTTAGTCAGCGAGAAAAGCGGTTTGGTGGAATTATACAAAAAAGACAAGCAAGATAAAGGTGAAGAAAAACTGGAAAACTTAGCTGAGTTAGCCAACGCCGCAAAACTGTTTTATTTTGATAATAACAATGAAGAAAACATGAGCGAACTGGAGTCATTTTTAACCCATGCCTCGCTAGAATCGGGCGATCAACAAGGCGATGAAGCCGATGATTGCGTGCAACTAATGACTTTACACACCGCCAAAGGCTTGGAATTTAAAGTGGTGTTTTTAGTCGGTATGGAAGAAGGGCTATTTCCCTCCTCACAATCAGTTGACGACCTGCCCCGCTTAGAAGAAGAACGCCGTTTGTGTTATGTCGGCATCACCCGCGCCAGACAACAATTGATTATGACCTACGCCGAATCCAGATGGTTATACGGACGCAAAACCGTCCCCAAACCCTCACGATTTTTACGCGATATTCCCGTTGAATTGCTCCACGACATCAGAGCGCGAACTAGCGTTAGCTACCCCATTACCGCTACGCCCCGTCCTGCTGTTATCGCCAATAAACCCAGTTGGGGACACAGCACGCAGTCTACACCACCAAAACCTGCCGCCAGTCCTTCAATTACCAAAGGTCGTTATGCAACAGGGCAAAAAGTCAGTCATGAAAAATTCGGTGTCGGTGTTGTGATAGCCTGTGCAGGCGAAGGCGATAAACAAAGCGTGATGATTAATTTTAAACAAGCTGGCGTTAAACAATTGATGTTGGCTTATGCCAAGTTGGATGTGTTGTAAGCTAGTGTAGTTGCTATAATCTAGCCAACCAACAGAGTCATACAACTCAATGGAAATATCGCATTAACTATTGGAACTCCAAATTTAGCAATCAATACAATACCGTATCATGAGGAATTAAAATGGATACTGTCATAACAAACCACATTCAAGCTGACACCGTAAAAAAAGCTGAACAGGTTTTAAAGCGTTTAGGTTTAAACCGTGAACAAGCGATTGCCTTATTTTTTGAACAAATCGCTTTGCAACAAGATTTACCCTTTTCTTTCAATAAGCCTAATGCTGAAACATTACAAGCTTTTAAAGACTCTGAGCAAGGTTATGATTTAGTGGAATGCAAAGATGCGGATGATTTATTTAACAAGCTGGGTATTTGATGCTTCAAGCCATTTATTTAAATCGCTTTGAAAAAGATTTAAAGCATACACAAAAGCGCGGCAAGGACATGAACAAGTTTAAGGCAGTTGTTTTAAAGTTGTTAGCGGGTGAAGTGTTAGAACAACGATACCGTGACCATCTGTTAGTCGGCAACTTTGCCAATCGCCGCGAATGTCATCTTGAACCCGATTGGCTGTTGATTTATTGTTTTGAGGATGAGTAGTTATTTTTGAGCGGATGGGGGGTTATGCGGATTTGTTTGAATAAATAGGTAGCCCGTGTGGAGCGTAGCGGAACACGGGGAAACGTTACCGTTACCGCGAAAAGCCCCCGCATTCCGCAAGCTCTATGCGGGCTACTTGCTGTAATGTGGGCAAACAGCTTTATCGTTTGCCCACACTACATGACTTGCTCACGTCAAAACATGAGAATGATGAAATAGATACCGTCTTGCTCCCTAGAAAGCAAGCAATAATTAAACGGCAGTGTTGGG
>JBAXNR010000104.1:0-13645 GCA_037133675.1 Methylococcales bacterium | reverse complement strand
TATTCGTAACCAATTGAGGTTCTCTTAATCACTCACTGTTTATGACTACCAAATTGCGCAAGAATATATAATTCTATAACCCCCCAACTAAGAGAACATGATGCCTAAAATCATCTTGCAGTTATTATCAGCGGTATTTGCTATTTTAAGCGTCAGTATTAGTAGCGCGGATACCATCAACAAATGTAAAAACGCACAGGGCAAAATGCTGTATCAAAAAACACCGTGTGCAGACAATGCACTAGCGGTTAATTCGTGGACTCCAAAAGCACAAGTGAAGTCACCCAAACAAGAACCTATAAAAAAAAATAACGAGATAATAGTTATTCGGCAAGCGTCTAATGGTAGTTATTTTTTGGAAGGTGAAGTGAATAGTCATGGTCTTACTTTTGTTATTGATACGGGGGCATCTGTGGTTTCATTGCCTCGCGCCTTTGCTTCCTCAGCATCCATGTTTTGCGATGATAAAGTGATACTAGAAACGGCTAATGGTCAATCTGGCGGCTGCACAACGATTATCACTGAACTTAAATTGGGTCGGGGTAATCTGGTGCTTAAAAATGTGAAAGCACTGATTGTGCCGAATCTAAGTCAACCTTTGCTTGGCATGAATGTGTTGCAGAATTTCAATATCGAACAAAAAAATGGCGAAATGCAGCTTTCAGATCAGAAGCCTAAATAATCAGGGCTACTCATTCACTATGTTGAAAGTAGTAAGAATGTCACACGGAGCGTTTACAATGGCAAGGACGATAATATTGATAAGTAAACAAGGATAATAATGCCCGTTTTTACAGGTAGCTATACGCTGGACGATGTCCATTTTTTATTAAATCCCGTGTGTGTGCAAGATACTCCTGTGCATATTAAAGAGGCGTTGATTCAATCGGGTAAAAAACATTATTCCGAAATGCTTAGCCATGAATCTTTACCATCGGATGATTATGTCGCGCTGTTTTATGAGGCGATGGCGTTAAATCAAGAACGAGTGGCGAAGCAGTTGTTGATTTTGGCAGAGCAAATTATCGCCACTCGTCCACAAGGAATTACCTTGGTCTCATTAGCGCGGGCAGGTACACCTGTCGGTGTGTTACTCAAGCACGTTTTAAAACGCTATTTTAAGACCGAAGCCGCGCATTATTCGGTGTCGATTATTCGTGATGTGGGACTCGATCAAAATGCGTTGCGCTTTATTCTGCAACATCATCACCCTGAATCTTTGGTGTTTGTTGATGGTTGGACGGGCAAGGGTGTTATCGCACGACAATTAGAATCTAGTTTGGCAGATTTTGCTGTCAGTGACGGTGTTGTGATTCCCGCTGAGTTATATGTATTAACCGATTTATCGGGTAGTGCAACGGTTGCAGCATCGTGTGAAGATTATTTAATTCCGTCTAGCGTATTAAATTCAACGGTTTCAGGTTTGGTGAGTCGTTCAGTTTATGATCCGCACACCGCAAAAGCTGACGATTTTCACGGTTGCGTGTATTATCAGCAATTTGCCGAACAGGATTTATCAGGTTATTTTATTGAGACGATGCTGGATTGTGTTGAGCGTGTTTGGCAATGTGGCGAGTTGAAACGCCCAATGATTGATCGTCAACTGTTGCAAAGCATTTCTATCGCCCTGTTACAATGGCTAACCGAACAATACGGTGTGAGTCATGCCAATTATATTAAACCAGGTATTGGGGAGGCAACCCGCGTGTTATTACGCCGAGAAGCGCGACATTTATTGTTACGCGACTTAAATTCCGAGGCAACCCGCCATTTGCGTTGGTTAGCCGAGTCCAAATCCATTCCCATCACGGTTTTTTCTGAGTTACCGTATCAAGCCGTGGCGTTAATTAAAGAGCTTCAACTATGACTATCAAAGCAACTTCTTTTTCTCCTTGGGCTTTAGGTTCACCGCTGTATATGCCCGCACATCGTCATGATATTTTGGATTGTGCCAATGGCGAAAAATATCCGCTGTTACGCTCGATGATTTTTTGTACCGAAGATGCGGTATCACACACCGAAGTCGATAGTAGTTTACGGCATTTGGGTTTGTGTCTACAGGGCTTTAGAGTTGTTCCAAATCGGTTTCGTTTTATTCGCGTTCGTAATCCAGAGGTATTGGCGCGTTTATTGGACTTGCCGCATATCGACAAAATCGATGGTTTTGTGTTGCCAAAATTTGATACTTCGGTGTTTCATGCCTACTTCGATCAGTTAAAAGACACACCGTTTAAAATTATGCCCACCTTGGAAACTAAAGATGTGTTTGATGTTGGCGCGATGTGTGAATTAAGGCAAGCTTTGTTACAGCATGAGGCATTACAACAAATTTTAATGTTGCGTATTGGTGGCAATGATTTAATGAATATTTTAGGGTTGCGTAGACCAAGGCAATTAACACTGTACGATACGCCTTTAGGTAACATCATTTCACAGCTAGTGACGGTATTTAAACCCTATAATTTTGACTTGTCCGCCCCTGTGTTTGAATATCTCAATGATAATGACACCTTACAAAAAGAAATCCAACGTGATTTGGCATTCGGTCTAATCGGCAAAACTGCTATTCATCCTAGCCAAATAGCCGACATTGAAGCGGTTTATGCAGTGGAGTTGGATGATTATGAAATGGCAGTTAAACTGGTCGATAATACAGCTCCCGCTGTGTTTAAAATGCACCACTCAATGTGTGAAGTGGCAACCCATCGGCAATGGGCAACGAGTATTTTGAATCGACAACAGTATTATGGTTTTAGTGGAGAAAAATCGTTAGACTGTGCTGAGGTGTCAGTGTAATTCAAATATAAATATTGGGGTTCGATCCTCACCCAATCTACTCTGGCTTAGTTTGATAGCAGTGAATAAAAGGGGAAATTATGAATAATCGAATCGATTTGGTTGCTGGACAAAATTGTCCACTATCAACATTCTCTGTGCATATATTGGTGAGTCACGGCACTCATCCGCAGGGAATGGAACTTGATGTTAGTGCTTTTTTGCTTAATGCAGCAGGCAAGGTATCAACGGATGATGATTTTATTTTTTTTAATCAACCCGCACGAGAGGATCAGGGTATTTTATTAGAGCCTGAGCAATCACGCTTTACGCTACACCTAGAACGCACCAGTAACGCAGTGCAGAAAATCGCCTTAGCCCTGACCATTACCGATGGTGTGAGTAAAGGACAGAATTTTAGTTTGCTTAAAAATATCACCGTATTGGTAAAAGATTTTTTCACAGGCATTGAAATTGCGTGTTTCGCCCTCGATACTTCACCCAATAAAGAAACCGCGTTAATTCTTGCCGAATTTTATCGCCATCAAGATAAATGGAAATTCCGCGCAGTCGGTCAAGGTTTTGTCGGTGGTTTGCAGCCGTTAGCCGAATATTTCGGTGTGGATATTAGCGAAGGAGAAGGTCTTTCTGCTAATACCGCGCCACCCGCTACCTCAGCAAAACTTAATCTAAGTAAAGTAACACTGGAAAAAAAAGGGCAATCTATTTCATTGGATAAACAGATGGGAGGATTGAGTGAAATTCTTGTCAATCTTAACTGGAATGCTACCCCCGTTAAATCTTTGGGATATTCGCGTAATAAGGTCGTTGCAGAGTCAGGTATAGACCTTGATTTGGCGTGTCTTTGGGAATTTGACCAAGGCGAAATTGGCGCGACTCAAGCCTTAGGCGGACATTTTGGTAATTTTCATTCATTTCCGTTTATTGAATTAGATCAAGATGATCGCAGTGGGCAATCAATTGGCGGCGAAACGGTGCGTATTAATGGGCGTTACTGGCAGGAATTTCGGCGTATTTTAATTTACACCTTTATTTATGAAGGCGTGCCGAACTGGTCTCATGTCGATGCGGTGATTACCATCAAAGCTAAAGACCAACCTGACATCGAAATACGCCTTGATAGCTATCGAGACGATCAATTTTTATGCGCCATTGCAATGTTGGAAAATATCAACAATCAGGTAAAAATCACTAAACTTATCGACTATTTTTCGAGTCATCAGCAAATGGATAACGCTTATGGCTGGGGCTTGAATTATGTTGCAGGTAGCAAATAACACAATAATACTTAACTAAGGAGTACCACCATGAGTTTTTTTGACGATTTAAAAAATAAAGCCAATGAACTAAAAAACGATGTTTTGAAATACAAAAACAAAGATTTTCTCAATGCCGCAATGGCAGGATCAGCCTTAATTGCTATGGCAGATGGCAAAATCAGTGCTGAAGAAAAACAAAAAATGCTTAAATTCATCGAAAATCATGACGCACTGTCAGTTTTTACCACCAGCGATGTCATTAAAGCTTTTCAGGAGTTCGTAGGACAAATTGAATTTGACCAAGATATTGGTGAATCTAAAGCCTATCAAGCCTTAGCTAAAATGAAATCCAATTCGGAAGCTGCACGTTTATTGATTCGGATGATTATCGGTATAGCGTCTGCTGATGGTAATTTTGATGCAGATGAAAAAAAGATTGCTGCCAAAATAGCCAAAGAATTAGGCTTAAATCCAGCAGAGTTTGACTTGGGGTAATAAAACAGACCTGACAGGTTTTTAAAACCTGTCAGATCCGTATTCAGCGATTAACTTAAGTTTTACTTGGCGTGCGGTGGCGAAACACTAGCTGGTTGTGCGTAGTTTGGAAAATCCCGCTTAATCACCCGCATTAATCCCCATTGCCCGATTTCCTCTATGCGGTTTTTGGCTTTTTGCAAATAATAGTCGGCATTTTTGGAGTCCAAACTCATGAGTTTGGATTCCGAATTACGACAGATTTGCGCGGCGAATAAATCCAGTTCGGCATCACGCAGGTGATAGCCTGTTTCTTCAATGAGTTGTTTGGCTTCTTGGTAGTGGTCTAAAGCGGTGTCAAAGTCAGCTGTGGCAAGGCTGTAACGTCCGTGAATAAGCAAGTAATCCACTGCATACAGTTTCATACCACAGCGTTCGATGATTTCCCACGCGCTGTTTAAATCGGCTAGTGCTGGGTCGAGTTGGTTTTGGGTGAGGTAGAAGTCGGCGCGGTATAAATAAAATGGTGGTGTAAACGGTATCGCGTTTGCTTTTTGTATGCCACAAATCGCGCTGTCAAATTCTTCTGTAGCTTTTAGGGTGTTATTTAGACGTGCAGAAATACGAGCAATTGTAAGTCTAACCAAAGCTGTGGTGGTCAAATGTTCATTTGGCAAAACTGAGTTATCAGTAGAAATGTAATCATGTGGTGATAATATTAAATCATCAATTAAATTACTCCGTAAGGTTTGTAGGAAAGTATCATCGTTCACGCAATCTAATAAATGGACGCAACACCAATAGCCATAAAATGAGCCTAGGTAAATGATATTAGACTGTTGCGCTAGATTTTTAGCTTGCTGGAAATACTCAAATGCGTATTGCGTTTTAGCCTCATGATGTAGCACTGTGGCTGAATAATTTAAACCTGCTATTTCACAATTGGCATCTGCACTTTGCAGAGCATAATTATAGGCTAGTTTGGCAGTGTTTTGAGCTTGTATCAGTTCACCTAATGGCAAGTATAAATCTGTAAAATTTTGGGCAGTGATAGCAGCATTTTTCCAGTCTTTCTGTTTTTCATGTGTTTTTAAACAAGCCAGTTTTGGCTCTATAGCTTCAATCAATCGACCTAAGAATATTAAACAAAACGAGGCTTCCCCTAACAACAAGGCTTGTAAATCTTCTGGCAAACCGATTTGCACTGGTTCATTCCAACCGTTTGGGAAAAAGGTACTTAAAACAATCAAATCCTGAGCGTAAGCACCGAGGTAATGTAAACTGTAACAGTCATTACCACGTCGGATACGATCATAGTAAATTTCAACTGCTTGCTGATATTTCTCAGCTAAACACCCATGCACCACAGCCCGATAAAGCGGTAACATTTCTTCTAACGTATCAGGAAATTCTTTTTCAGTTTTTTGATAAAATTCAAACAAAACTCTGTGCGATTGTTTAAACGCTTCAGGATAATTTTCTTTAAATTTCTCCCTAAAATAAGCCCGAATAATCGGATGTGTATCCCATTCCAAACGTTCAAATGTGCCTTTTTTACCCAACAACAAACCACTTTTTTCTAATCGCTGTTCTACTTTTTTCCATTCTAAATCCTTTAAAGCGCGTAACGGTTCAGCGTGGATAGCATTGGCAATTAAAACCGCTTTTTCTGCCGCGTTCATCGGACGGTCAAACAACCCCAACAACTGCAAAAAACAGCGTGAGGCGGCATCTTGCAAACTATCGTAATAATCCAACACCCGTAGCGCATGACGACTGTCTTTTTCGGCATCACTATCGCCGTGCGCCGAAGTCAACGGCGGCAACTCCTTGGCATAACGGCAATCGCCTTGATGATATTCGTTTAACAAATGCCCGAATAACACCAAACTCAAGGCATGACCGTTTAAATCTTGGCTAATCGCTTGCCGTTCTGCCGCCTTGCCTGTTACGCCTAACGCTTGCAACAACTCCGCGCCGTCCTGATGTGGCAAAGTTTTCAAATCCAATGACAAAAAATGCTCTGCCTGCCATTTTTTCAATTCTACCAACGGCTGCCGCGACGAAAACAATACAAAACTTTTCCCCGCCGTTTGCCGAAAACAGGCGATAAACTCTTTTAACGCGCTGTCTTGCAATTCACCATTCATGGATTGCAAGTTTTCAGAATATTGCAACGGCTCTAAACCATCGAGTATCAGCAAACACGGTTGTTGTTGCAAACACCGCGCTAACAGCCGCGCTTTTTCAATCTCATCTTTGGGAATTTCTGTAATACCTAAAAACGGCAATACCGCACTGAAAAACGGTTGCGAATTGGTAAAGGTATTGTGCGAACCTTGCGAATAAAACGACCAGCCAAACACACGGGTTTTGCCGTAATAATTTTCTGCTTCGATTTGTTTTAGCCATTCATCGGTTAAAGCGGATTTTCCAATGCCACCCGCTGCGACAATAATCGCTAGGCGTTTGTTGGGATTTTTAATCGTTTCGGTGAGTTTGGCGAGTTCGGTTTTGCGACCGATTAAGGCGGTTGTGGGTTCTGGCAGGTGGCGAATATTAACCAAAACCTGAATTTCTTGTTGAGTCTGTTCGGAATAATAATTGATGATTTTAGTGTCATAAACAATATCACCTTGAGCTAAATTAAGATCATGCCCTACTTTGTTTTCTTGCAATAAAACATCCGCAACAGAAGAAGCCTCCGCCGTTGCGGAATCTACTTTTTTAAGGGTTGCCCCTCTACTTTGACTTTACTGATTTCAATATCACCGCTAAATTCGCCGTGTTTAATATGAACACCAGCCGCTTGTTCACCGCTAACAATAATTTCCTGTAAACGCACATTAGCCGCTTTCACATCTTCTAATTTAATGCCTATCGCTTGCGCAGCTTGTGGCGCGTGGTCTTCAATGGCTTTTAACAAGGCTTGAGCTTTTTGCAATAATTCAGCATCATTTGCCGCGCCTGAATCGTGTAAATCTTCTTGTAACGAATCACGCTTAGATGCAGATTCTGGTTTCTTTTCCAAGGCTTCCAAACTGGAATTAGCACTGTGATATTTATTCTGAATCAGTGTTTTTATTCCTGCGTATAAATCTTGAACAGCTTGTTTTGCCGTAGAATTTAATGCTTCTGCTGCACCTATGGCGACTGCGGTAACGATTGCGGTGATGGGATCCATGTGTATTTCCTTGGTTAGGGTGTGGGAGAGTTATAATTATAACTTGCTCTAGGCTTATCTCAACTAAAACGCTAAGCGCAACCAAAAAATTTAGGCAATAAAAAACCCGCTGGCGCAATGCACCAGCGGGTTTGAAAGAATTGGCATTTCAGGTCTAGCAATTAGAAATTAACGCCGCCTTGTACCCAAATCTTCTGTGTATCTGTTGCATTGGGTGAAAAATTAGCACTAGGGGCAGCATCAAAATAGGCATATTTTGCTAATAGCGAGTAGTGTGTCCCGAATTTTTTCATGACCTGAAAGTCCCATTCTTTGCCGTAGTTTTGTTTTCCCGCACTAGATGAAAAGTCATGAAAAACGCCCATCACTTCAAGGCTGTTATCTTCCAAGAAAGTGCCGACGGCTGTACCCGTCCAATGACGAAGACCGAATGCAGGGGTGGTAGCAAGTACATCCGACCAACCGTTGATACCGTGTGCGCTAGATAAAGGGGTAACGAAGGTTTGATTAACACCATGACCATCCATTTGCTCCATAGAGCCTTTGAAAGCAAAGTTATAGACGTTAGCTCCCATCATCAAGTTATAGCGATTCACTTGGTATTTGACAGGACTGTTAAGGTAATCTTTTTGCAAACCCCATTCTGCTGTGTACAGCAAACTATAGTGGTCGTAGAACTTTTTAGGTGTGTCGCTATTGGTAAAACGAATACCATAAGTTTGATTAGACCTATTTACTGCTGTGGCTGGATTCGCTGATACGGCGGGTGGTTTGGTGTAGCCTATCCAGTAGCCATAACTGATTAAATGACCATAATCACCTAAGTCATAGTTAAGGTTAAGCAATGGGGTATTCATATTGTCAGTGGTAGCTAAAACAGTATTAGTATTACCGATGTAGCCTACTTTAGCCGTTAAATTTTTAATTGACTTATTAGTAACCAACACAGAATCATAGACATTTTCGGTCTGTCTCCAAGGCACGTTACCGATAAAACGGTCATCATCCAGTTTAATAACTTGCCGTCCGCCTTTAATTGCGGTATCTGGAATACCTGAATAGCTCAGCCACAACTGGTTAAGTCTGTTGACACTAGGGTCATTAACCGTCGAAAACCACGGTTTATTACCCAATCCGTTATTGTAATCGGATTGTAAAACATGATTTCCTGCGTACTCGACATACCCCTGTACACCGTAAAATGTTGGCGTAAGTATGCCCAATTTGGTGCGTATAGTATTGGCATTGGCTGTAGCTGGTTGTCTGCTAGGTGCTACCAACGCGCCAGTGGCTGGGTTGATGGTATTATCTTGATTGACGTTTTCATAACGATAGCGCATATCAACTTTGACTCCACCGTCTTTGCCAATTTTAAGTGCGTTCTCTATATCTTTTGTAGTATCGGCTAAAGCTACGCCAGCACCAACGGATAGTGAGAGTAGTACCATTGATAATGGTATTTTTCGTTGATTTCGTGGCATAAAGCCCCCTTTGATAATTAAAAAACATTTTGGCAAGTATAGCACAAGCGGTTATTATTCATACAGATATGGACTGATAGTAAAGTTTTACTCAAACTTATTCAGGCGGTACTCGGTATTCAAAATACTAATGTGCGTAGTCGCATTCCGATAAAAAGCTCAGTATACTTTCCCGATACCGATAATAATCAGGGTGTTCTAACAAGGATTTGCGTGTTCTAGGGCGGGGCAGATTAATTTCTTCAATTTTAGCCATTAGTCATCATTACTACTCTGTCGGCTTTGACGCACCCACTGTTACTGAGTTATCAGTAAAAGTGAAAACTATACTAAAATAAGTAATTCCCAGCAATGTAATAGCTCCGATCAACGTATTACCTAACCCATAAAATAACCCTATGAACTATCAAAAACATAATAATGATGATTCTTCACAAGAGTCTGTTGATAACACCAATACTTTCCCTACGTCATTCGCTCAGCAACGGCTATGGTTTTTAGATCGGCTGCTGGGAGCAAGTAGTATTTACAATATCTCTTGGGCGATTCAACTCAATGGTGAGCTGAATGTGTCTGCGTTGCAACAAAGCTTGAATGAGATTATTGCGCGTCATGATACCTTGCGTACTTATTTTGTTGAACAGGATGGCGAACCACTGCAAGTCATCATGGCAGCTATGCCTTTTGAATGTAGCTTCATAGATTTATCGGCACAGCCGCAAGAACATCGAGAGCGTGAAGTTCAAAGTATTTTTGATGCAGAAGCAAATAAAGCGTTTGATCTCAAACAAGCCCCGTTACTGCGTGCCTTGCTGCTTAAGCTATCTGCTCAGGAACATATCCTATTGATAACCATCCATCACATTATTTCTGATAGTTGGTCTATGGGGATATTCGAGGAGGAGTTGGCAAGTCTCTACATGGCATTTAGCAAAGGGCAAGCGAGTGAGTTACCTGAGCTATCCATTCAATATGCGGATTACGCAGTCTGGCAACGCGAATGGCTACAAGGTGATGTATTGGAAAAACAGCTAAGCTATTGGAAAACCCAACTGGCTAATCTGACCATACTGGAATTACCGACGGATAAGCCCCACCCTAAGCAACCGTCTTATCAGGGGGCGCGAGAAACTATTCACTTATCAGCCGCGCTCACTGAGGGTTTAAAAACCTTGAGTCAACGGCAAAACGTGACTTTATTTATGACGCTATTGGCGGCTTTTCAAGTGTTATTACACCGTTACAGTGGTCAGGATGACATTGTTGTCGGTTCTCCAATTGCGGGTCGCAATCGGCAGGACACAGAAAATTTGATTGGCTTTTTTGTCAATACCTTAGCATTACGCACCGATTTATCAGGAACACCAAGTTTTAGCCAACTGTTAGATAGAGTAGGCGAGGTTTGTCTGAGTGCCTACGCGCATCAAGATATACCCTTTGAAAAACTGGTCGCAGAATTGCAAGTCCAACGCGATATGAGCCGCCATCCGTTGTTTCAAGTCATGTTTATTTTACAACCTGCCGTCCTGCAAGACGTGCAGCTAACGGGTCTAACTGCTAATAAACTCAGTGTAACCAGTAACTCCGCTAAATTTGATTTGACTATTTCATTGCTGGAACAAGCGGATGGTTTAACGGGTACGATTGAATACAGCACCGACTTATTCACTGCCGACACCATCAAGCGATTGGCGGGGCATTTTAAAAACTTGCTGGCTGCCATAGTCGAACACCCAGAAACAAGCATTGCTGAATTACCTCTACTGACCGCACCTGAACGCCAGCAGATATTGGTCGAATGGAATGCCACTAAAACTGACTACCCGAAAGATAAATGTATCCATCAACTATTTGAAGAGCAAGTAGCAAGAACGCCTTCTGCTATCGCACTGGTGTTTGAAGACCAACAATTGAGTTATCAGGTACTTAATGCCCAAGCCAATCAGTTAGCTTATCATCTTGTCGAATTGGGCGTTAAGCCAGATACGTTAGTCGCCATCTGCGTTGATCGTTGCTTAAATATGGTGGTAGGACTGTTGGCTATTCTTAAGGCGGGGGGGGCTTATGTGCCATTGGATCCCTCTTATCCAGTTGATCGCCTTATCACGATGATCGAAGATAGCAATCCAATCGCCTTACTAACTCAAGGCAAATTAATGGATCTGTTTACGGATATGGTTAAAGCCGTGCCAATGATCGATCTCGATGTCGAGCCATCTGTGTGGGTAAACCAGCCAGACAGCAACTTGGATTGTCAGCAGTTTGGGCTTACGCCAGCGCATCTGGCTTATGTCATCTATACCTCTGGTTCGACTGGAAAACCCAAAGGTGTGATGATTGAACATGGCAATATGGTCAATTTTTTGTGTACCATGACAAAAGCACCTGGACTTAGCTGTGATGACATACTATTAGCCGTTACAACCATATCATTTGATATAGCGGGCTTGGAATTGTTTCTTCCACTAATTAATGGCGCGAAAATTGTCCTGATTAGTCGTATGAACGCGGCTGATTCAGCGGCTTTGCAAGAAATAATAGCACAGTCTGAGATTACCCTATTACAGGCAACGCCTGCAACATGGCGATTGTTGCAACATGGCGATTGGAAAGGCTCAAAAAAACTGAAAGCACTTTGTGGGGGCGAGGCATTAACAGTTGATCTTTCAACGCGCTTAACAGAGTCTGTAGGCGAATTGTGGAATGTCTATGGCCCAACGGAAACAACGGTTTGGTCTACTTGTTTACTGATAGATGATCAGCGTCCTGAACTCAATCCATTTGAATCAATTGGTCGTCCTATTGCCAATACGCAAGTTTATATTCTGGATGAAAATTTACAACCAGTGCCAGTGCGTACATCAGGTGAACTTTATATTGCTGGAGATGGCGTTGCGCGAGGCTATCTCAATCGCCCCGAACTGACAGAAGAACGCTTTATCGCTGATCCGTTCGCAACAGAAGCAGGGGCAAGAATGTACAAAACGGGTGATCTGTCTCGATGGTTGCCTGACGGCACTATTGAATTTCTAGGTCGTAATGACTTCCAAGTCAAAATCCGAGGCTTTAGAATTGAGCTAGGTGATATTGAGGCAAAGCTGGCAGAACATCCTACAGTGCTTGAAGTAGCTGTGTTAGCTGTCGAAGACCTCGAAGGAGATAAGCGATTAGTGGCTTATTTAGTAATTAAGGATGATTCCAAACTTAGCGTTCCTGAATTACGCGACTTTCTTAAAGAAAAGATACCTGTGTTTATGATACCGTCAGCCTTTGTGTTCCTCGACGCATTACCGCTGACTCCCAATGGCAAGCTAAATAGAAAGGCTTTACCAAGCCCCGATGATTACCAACAAGTATCAGAGGATAATTTTGTCGCTCCTCGCAATCCAGTGGAAAAATCACTAGCCGAGCTATGGTGCAATATTTTGAAAGTGGATCAGGTTGGCATTCACAATAATTTCTTCGAGTTGGGTGGTCATTCCTTGTTAGCAGTTAAGTTGATTGTTGACGTTAATAAACTATTCAATACCGAGTTACCCTTAGGTGCATTTTACCAATCACCAACCATTGAAGAACTGGCAAAAATAATAGTGTCTGGCAACCAACAGCCTTCATGGTATTCTCTTGTGCCAATTCAGACGCAAGGTTCACGCCCGCCTTTATTTGCGATTCACACCATCACGTTAGTAGACTTCCCACGATATATAGGAAAAGAACAGCCATTATATTTTCTACGATATGGCATGGCAGGTGAAATTAGTGATCGTTCTGTCCGTCTACCACCATTGAAAGAACTGGCTGCTCACTACATCAACGAAATGCAAAAAGTTCAGCCGAACGGACCCTACTATTTGATCGGATTTTCTTTTGGTGGCATAGTCGCCTATGAAATGGCTTGCCAATTAGCTACCAATGGACACCAAGTGAACTTAGTAGGATTGCTGGATACCTATTTGACACAAGAAAAAGAGAGCTTGCCCTATCATCAGATTATCACTAATTTTCTTAGTGTAGGACCCAGTAAACTCCTAGAGCGAGTAAAAAGTAAAATCAATGACCTGACAATACCAGACAAATATGGCACAGAGTTCTGGCCTCACTTTTATACCGAAGCACCTGACATAGCTTGTGGCAAGGATTATCAACCAGAAATATATAAGGGGCATCATGTAACACTCTTTCAAGGAGAAGTTTTGGACGACAGTATGCGCTTTAGGAGTATTCCTCCAGAAAAAGCATGGAAAAGACTTCTGGGTGATAAGCTAGATGTTCAAGAGGTTACTGGGAGTCATTTTGAAATATTCACAGAACCTCATGTCAAAATCCTAGCTGAAAAAATAATGGCTGCCATAGATAGTACAATTAATCAGCAATCATCATAATGTATTAAATAGCCCAAACCTGCGAGCAACTGTGTTAAAAATCAAGCTAAACCTGCGAAATCTGGATTC
>JBAXNR010000103.1:0-13658 GCA_037133675.1 Methylococcales bacterium | reverse complement strand
AACAGACCATGAGCAAATTTGAAAAAGGGCAATCTGGAAACCCAAAGGGCAGAACCCCCGCCCACATCACAGCGACAAAGGTTAGAAAGTCGTTAGCCGATGACTTGCCAGACATTCTGAATAAGTTGGTGGAACTGGCAAAAGAGGGCGATACCACGGCGATTAAGTTAATCCTTGACCGTGTATGTCCTGCACTCAAACCGCAAGCCGTACCGATAAGCCTATCTGTTTGTGATTCACTGGCAGGACAAGGGCAGGAAGTCATACGCGCCACGATGCAAGGGCAAATACCGCCTGATATTGGCAGCCAATTAATCACAGCGTTAGCGAATCAGGCAAAGATTATTGAAATAGACGAACTAACCAAGCGTATTGAACTACTGGAGCAAGCAAATGAACATTAAACAACGCTTACTCAATCTGGAATCAAAAACGTCACCTGATTCCACTCTTGTGGAAAGACTCAATGAAGTCAGAGACGGTAAATGCCAGCCTGCACCATTAGCCACTTATAGCGAATTGACCAACCTCATTGCAAGCAGTCATAACCCGCTTGAAGTCAGAATCGCACGGGCTAGGCTACGGATTGGACAATATATTGTATGAACCTAAAACACAGATTGACCAAACTGGAAGCCAATAATACTTTAATAAAGCCAAAGCCGATTTATATCCATTTTCATAGAGTGAACCCTGATAAGTCTGAACCTGAACTGCTAGGCTATGCGCATACCTTACGCGGCAAAGAGACCCGAATAATGCGCTTAGCCGATGAATCAGTGGATGACTTTCAATGCAGGTGTAAGGAGATAGTACCGATACCTAATGATTCTAATGTGGTTATATTTACGGCTATTTATGCGTGGTGAGACATTGAAAAAGAACACGAGCATCCAGCCATGAACCGATTATTAAGCCGATTAACCAAACTGGAACAACAGTCTAAAACAAAAATAGACCCGTATTGGAAGGAAATTCAAAAAATGTCTGTTGAAGAAATCAGGGCTGAGTGCAAGCGCATTGAAGCCAGACTTGCAGAATCTAAATGCCCACATTGCCCAAACTGCACCACACCAGAACGCTGTCTGGACATAGCGACTGAGCGTAAACAGATTAGGGCAAGGTTAAATAGTGAGTAACAGGCGGCGTAATATTACTACCGCCTATTACTTCTTATGGGTTACGCATTATTGAGTTGTAACTAACATAATGTGCAAAAAAAACTTGTTCATTCCTTGCAGTCGCCGAAGTGTTTATCCCAGTAGGATGCGTTCAGGCACTTGTTAATACAAGCTTTTGAGAGAGCCAGATTAAGTTCTGAATAGTCATTACCTACTGAACATTTTGCAGGCACATAGGGCAATACCTTTTCTTCACACGCTTTTTTAACTTGAAAAACAGCCGCTGGCGTGCCTACACCCTTCATATTTTCAAGAATACAATCACTATATTCACTAGCAAAGCAAGACTCTGAAATTAATAAAATTAACAGTGATAGGGTTCGTCTCACTTGATACTCCATTGAAATTTAATAATTAAGTTATGTTTATATCGTAGGGTGTAAATATCTATTGCCCGCACCACGTTGTTATTCCAGCAAATCGCCGCCCGTCAGTTTTTTAATTGCTGGACTGTCAATGAGTGACCTCATTTGTTTAATGGCGAGTTTATTGAGTATTGAAAGCCGTTCAGTTTGGCTTTTTTGTTGTTCAATCAATAGCGCATTTTGACTTTCCAGACTGGCAAGAACCACTAATTGCCCAACGGTTGCATAATCACGGATATTGCCTTCCCTGTTAGGGTTTTCTGTCCGCCATTCTTTGGCTGTTTTTCCAAATAATGCCATATTCAGCAAATCTGCTTCAGAAGCGTAAATATGCCCCGCCTGTTCTTTGGAAATCTCAGGCGGGATTAAAAACTCTTTTATTGCATCGGTATGAATATGGTAATTGGTTTTAGTCAGTGAACGGCGAATATTCCATTCCAGTTGACCAGATTGTATTTCCTGCTCTTTTAAGCGTTGAAATTCTTTTATCAGATAGAGCTTAAATTCTGGACTTAGCCAAGAGCCGAACTCAAACGCAATATCCTTATGGGCAAACGTACCACCATAACGCCCCGCTTTAGCAATGACACCTATGCCGTTGACTTTTTCCATCCATTTTTTTGCAGACATCGTAAATCGGTTTAGACCCGCTTCCATTTTAATTCCATCGAATTCGAGGGAATTAAAACTTGGGTTGTGCATTTTTTCCCAAACGGCTAAAAAACTCAGCGTGTTTTTATTGCGTAGCCACGACTCTATCAGTGAAGAACCACCCTCAAAGTTTTGCACCATATCTGTCAGGCTAATGTAGTCTTCATTATCTTTGGACAGGATGTGAATCTCTGAGCCTTGTACGACTATGCTTTGTTTTTTGCTTACCATGATTGCCACTTGTTGACGGGATTATAGAAGTTGGGAAAGTTTATCATGCAACTGATAACGTGTAATTTTGCTATTGCTTTCTATCGCGTTGATGTGATGGGTTTCGCGTTGCTCTACCCATCTTACGGGTTATGAATACGCAATCGGGGTTATTGACCTAGTTTTTTTAAAGCGGCGATGGCATTAGCATTGCCTTGTTGTGCTGCTTCGTTATACCAATAAATAGCTAGGTAATTGTTTTTTGTTATACCATTGCCTGATTCGTACATATAGCCTAAATTGTACTGCGCCTGTGTATCTCCCTGTTTTGCCAAGCCTTGAAGGAGTGGAAAAGCTTCTTCAAAGTTACCTTGGTTATATAACTTATTTGCTTTTTGAACTACGTCTTTTGCACTATTAGTAATTAATGATGTAACTTGCAGGGTATTTTTCATTATTGACGGTGTAAAATCGTATGCTCCCAACCCCCGATAGCCTGTCAAAAGTGGGTTAATTTTTGTAAAATCTAATATAACTAGCGATAGAGATAACAACGCGATAATGGCTTGTGTATAAAACGGCAGTGGTTTTTTTAGCCAAATAAAAATTAAATGAAAAGGGATTAGGGCTATATATACAAACAATGCAGGTGCGAGCATTGAAAAAAGAAATGTGAAAACAAAATCAAAAAAAGGAAAGTTAATTAGCCCAGAGAAGTTGGGAACTAAATCGGCAGAGCCAAACATATACACAAGTGCCACAACAATTTGATAACCAAATATTTTAAAGAACAAAGCGATATATGATTTGATAATACTTACTTTCTCAGCTAAGTGAGCAAAATAACCTCGCCATTCATGAGGTGATATATTAGCTTTTGGTGAATCAGGCTCTGTGGGTGACGGTGTATATACTCGCTGTTTTTCTTTGCGCTCAAGTTCCATTTCACTAAACAACTCTGCATATCGAAACTTAATGTAAAGACTTTTAGCGAGTTCTTTGTCGCCATTGGCTTCGGCAAACGCTCTGGTCGCCAGTCCTTTTTTGTACTCTTTGCGATCCATTTCTTCGGCAATTATTTCGTATAGTTGACTTGAAGGTATCGATTCAGTTTTTTCTGTCTCATATATACGATTCGGTGGTATCGATTCGGTTTTTTCGCTTGTATTTTGTGGTTTTGTCTCTTTCCAATCTGCATTGGTAGATTTTTTAAGCGTTTCCTGTTTGAGCCAGTGAATATATAAAGTGGCAATGATGGCTGAGACAGTCAACGGATAATATAAGGCTTTATCACCCGTATAAGCATCACGCCCCGCAAAAGTAGCTATTGCAATGATACGAAATATTGTAGAACCTAAGAGACTTGTAGCAATTCCGTATAAGTGCCACGAAAAAGGCGTGTGAATACCACTGTTTGTTTTTGGTCGCATTGCTAACCAAACAAGCCAGTAAGCTAATGCAACACTTGGAAGCGATTCAGCAGAAAGTATTAGTAATAATCTTGGATTTTCAATTAAGGTGTTAATGACATTAGCATTCATGTTCTATCCACCTTTAAACCAAAGTAGTAAATGCGATTTTTCTCACCTAACACCGTTTCGTAAAGTTTTTGCATAATAAGCCCCTTTGGTTGCTTGCCTAACTGGTTTTTACTCGTCAAATAATTGTGATTTATTAGTTTGATAAAAAGGCTTTATAAGCGGCTTTGATAACACTATCTGGCGCGTTTCGTGCGACTCGTAAATTATCGTAATGGGTGCGGATGTTTGCCATGAAACCTGCTTTTATTGTGTAAGCCTGAGATGTAGCAATTATAGCTGACTGGCTTAAAAGGATGTGCCAATATCGGTAAAATGCGCCCTTTAGCGGGGCGGGTTATTCAATCCGAAACAGTAACGATGATCTCAAAAGGGTTTCGTTATTACTCTATCCATTTTACGAGATAATTAATGCCATGCTTTATTTTTCAATTCCAGCATTCAGTTATCTGCCCATTAATAATTGTGCAGGTTTTGCCAATCGAGGGGACATACTGTTGTCGTGTTTCTGGTTGTTGCTGCTGCTGTGGTTGCTGTTGTTGTCCACCATTACACTGTGCATTGTACGCCTGAATAGCATACTTGCGCTGGAGTGCTGAACTCATGTCTGACGTACTACCTTGCATTTGTGCGGCAAGTTCATTGCAATCAACGGCAAAAACTGGCATTGATACCAGTGTTAATATTGCGATTAAAAATAACTTTTTCATTTTGTGATTCCTAAAAATAATTGAGTGAACCCGAAGTCTAACAGAATATAAGTAAAGATACTTGCAGTCAGTCTTGTAGTTAAATTTATAGGCAAAAATCATACAGGCGCGGGTGATATGCTACATAACATTGTCATGATATTATCGTGCTTTCACTTGACGGTACAATAAGAAATGACCACTAAAACACGCCTGACATTCAACAAGCGGTTAATCCTTGATGCTTTAACCGTTGATATGAATAGTCCACCGCCTCACTCTGCCAATACGGTTTTTTACATTCTCGAAACCGCTTTTGATTTGAAGTGGTCAGGAATCTATGAGGGAATGAAAACCCTGCCAAACGTAAACCAGATTAGACGCACCTTAAGAAGTTTGGCTAAAGGGTTTGATCGTGTGCAATCGCACTAAACAACAATGGTTTGATAGTTCGAGTTGCAAACTGCCCTATTGGGAACTGGAATGGCAGTTAAGCACCGATGTTTATCACAATGCCTTAATAACAGAATGCCAGACGGTTTACAGGAAAGTGGACAAGGCGAAACACGGCGTTAATATGTTCGGCGGCGTGTTCGATATGGGATTGCCAGAAAATGAGGTAAAGCCGTTAATGCTTAAGGTTAAATCATTGATGCAAAAAACCCACCCTGATAAAGCGACAGGCTATGAATTTGAGTTTAAACAAATGAAGCAATGCAGCGACTGGATTAAATCAGGCATTCCATTACCCACACCAACACACCAAGTTAATGAACAGGTGCAGGTTAATAATTCTTTACGGTGATGGTGATTCTACGCGCCATTTTAGTGGTAATAGTGACTATCGCAATCCCACCAAATCCAAAAACATCAACTGATGTTCTTTTGATTGATTGTCTTCGGAGTCCAATAAAACAAACCCCATGTTTTGATAAAAACGCACAGCTTCACTTTTAGCATCGGTGACAATGAAGCGACAACCAACATTTTCCGCTATGTTGTCCTGTATCAAGGCAATAGCATAAGCGACTAGCGTTGATCCTATGCCACTGCCTCTATATCGGCTATCAACGGCTAAACGGGCAATTTTAACGGCGGGTAAAAACTCGTAGTTGTTGGCATGGTGACAATCTGGCAAATCATAGCCGTTTTGTAAGTCAATCTCGCTACAGGTTAAAGTTACAAAACCGATAACTGCGTTACTGTCAGTCACAGCTACATAAGTTTGCGCAATGCTGGATGCTTGGAATTGTTTGGCTTGTTTTTGTAAAAAGGTTTTTAGCGGTATAGTGCTTTATTACCGCTTTTAAAGTTTTGGACGTTATCGGAAGCTGTGAGTTTACGAAGATAATAATTTGTTTCAGGCATTGGTTTTTAATTTAAAACTTTCGCCTTTGTTAATTTGTTCGTTGATTTTACGACCACGCGCTAAAGCAGCCACTGCCAAAGGATTGGCTTTATCTTCGTTGATTTGTTGAACAAATCGCACCGCGTCTTTACCGCTTAGTTCAACTCTACCGAATGTACTTGTTTTGATAGCCATAAGTAGCCTCGCTTAGTTTGTTGTGTTGTGGTTAAAAATCTGGCAATTGTTGCGGTTTGTTGTGGGTGTTTTTTTAGGAATGGGACAAAATTGGGATAAAAACATAAAAACTGTTTTTATAGTCTTGTAACCTATTGATTTTATTAAGCCGATGGGCGGAATCGAACCGCCGACCCACACATTACGAATGTGTTGCTCTACCGACTGAGCTACACCGGCAACAGTTGTCATTATAGAGAGTTTAAAACTCAAACACTAATCGATTTTTTAAATAACCGCATAAGCATTGGTATTTGTTGGCTATAATGCCTTGCATAATTTTTATAACTAATCGAGGAGCTAATCTAATGACTTTCATAGCAAATATAATTAATAAGACACCGCACTACGTTGAATCTCAACTAGAACGACTTAAAGCCACTGAGTATTATCAAAAGCTGATGGATTTACCGCCATTAAAGCGTTGGGCTATTGTGGCGGGGTTGTTTTTAGTCTCGCAGTTGCTGGTTTTTGGCAGTTTATATTTGATTTTTGGCAAGATTGTTGTTATTGGTTTTTTTGCCAGTATTTTGGCTGGTTTAGCGACAGGCGTAGGCGCGTTACCTGCATTATTCTTTAAGAATATTTCTAATAATTTGTTCAATAGTATGTTGGGCGCGGCGGCTGGAGTAATGCTGGCGGCGACGGCTTTTTCTTTGTTAGTTCCTGGGATTGATTTTGGCAACGCAATCTGGCCTGGCAAAGGCATTTATGTAGTGTCTTTTGGTATGTTAATCGGTGCGGCGTTTTTACATTATGCAGATAAGCAGTTGCCACATATCCATTTCGATTCTATTTCTGATACCCAATTGAATTCATTGAAGAAAGTTTGGTTATTTGTTATCGCTATCACCATTCACAATTTTCCTGAAGGGATGTCAGTAGGGGTGAGTTTTGGCTCTGGGGAAATGAAAAACGGCGTGGTGTTGGCAATTGCGATTGCCTTGCAAAATATTCCTGAAGGCTTGGCTGTGGCGTTGCCATTAGTTGGTTTGGGTTATAACAAATGGCGAGCGGTGGGTATTGCGACGTTATCAGGTTTAGTTGAGCCAGTTGGCGGTTTGTTGGGCATCACCATGGTGACAGCATTTCAACCTATTTTGCCACTGGCAATGGGTTTTGCGGCGGGTGCGATGTTGTTTGTGATTAGTGAGGAGATTATTCCAGAAACCCACTCCAGTGGTCGTTCGCGTTATGCAACTTTTGCATTGATGATAGGTTTTATTATTATGATGGTGTTGGATAATATGCTGGGTTAATAATGGACAATTTACTGGGCTTTTTTTCTTCACTCAACATGACTGATGTTTTGCAATCGTGGCATTCGCTGTTGAATGTTAGCAGTATTGGCGAATTATCGGCAACTTTGACAACCAGTTATGTGTTAATTATTGCCGCAGAAATGGGTGATAAAAGCCAATTAGTTTGTATGACGTTAGCGTCTAGGCATAAAGCAACGCCTGTTATTTTGGGTGCGATTGCTGCATTTGCGGTGTTAAATACCTTGGCGGTAGTGTTTGGTGTTGCGATTGCTAACTGGCTACCTGAGTATGTGGTTGCTGCAACTGTGGCGGTGTTGTTTACCGTGTTTGGCATTCATTCCTTGAGAGTGCAAGAACCAGACGGTGATGAAGATGTACAGGAAAAAAGTAATCACAGCGTATTTTTTACCACGTTTTTGCTGATTACCGTTGCTGAGTTTGGCGATAAAACCCAATTAGCGGTGGTTGCGTTAAGCAGTACTGCCGTACCGTTAGCGGTATGGTTAGGATCAACAGCGGCATTGGCATCAAGTTCGGCGTTAGGCGTATTGGCAGGGCGAACGATTTTAAAAAAGATGCCTTTAGTGTTGCTGCATAAAATCAGTGGCAGTATTTTTCTGGTACTGGCAATAATTGCGGCTTATCGTGCCTATACCAGCTATTTTCTGTGAGAGCGGTCAAGCATCTCATCAAATTAGACTCTGTATTTACCCCACCAAGTCAAACCATGCCAAGTTTATTGCATCATT
The DNA here is from genome assembly GCA_037133675.1 of Methylococcales bacterium. GTDB lineage: Bacteria > Pseudomonadota > Gammaproteobacteria > Methylococcales > Methylomonadaceae > UBA4132. The sequence continues at coordinate 5,431 of JBAXNR010000103.1, read as the reverse complement.
TACTTTTTAAATCTGTCCAACAAGTGGCAGATAAAACTGCTATCGTGCATAAAAAAATGACGTGGAGTTATAGTCAGCTTACCGCGCTAGTTCAGCTACAAGCGAAGGCGTTGTTGGGCAGTCAGTTAAAACCCCAACAACGCGTCGCAGTTTTTTTGCCTAAACAACTGGAAACAGTGAGTAGTATATTGGCGATTAGTTTGGCGGGTGGTGTGTTTGTGCCGATTAATCCTGTGCTAAAAGCCGCGCAAGTGACTTATATTCTTAATGATTGCAATGTCAGTATTTTAATTACTTCAAACAGCCGCTTGCAAAGTCTGTTGCCTGAATTGGCTAACTGCCCTGATTTACAGACCATCGTGTTGATAGAAAACGAGCCGCCGACTGTTAATATCCCCCAAACAATTTTAGGCTGGAATGATTTTTTACAACAAGCAACTAGCCAACAGCCAACACTGAATATTATCGATACCGATATGGCGGCAATTTTGTACACCTCAGGCAGTACGGGCAAACCCAAAGGCGTGGTGTTATCGCATCGTAATATAGTGACGGGGGCAAAAAGTGTTAGCGAGTATTTACACATTACCGAAACGGATCGCCTACTTGCGGTGTTACCATTTAGTTTTGATTATGGCTTAAATCAACTGCTGACGGCGTTGCTTAACGGCGCATGTTGTGTGTTATTGGAATATTTATTGCCGCGTGATGTGTTGATTGCCTTGGAGTCGCAAAAAATCACAGGCTTAGCATGTGTGCCATCGCTTTGGGCGCAATTAGCTAAACTGGAATGGTCTGCTACTATTAATGAACATCTGCGCTATTTGACTAATTCTGGTGGAAAAATGCCTAAATCCGTATTAACAGCTATTCGCCAGCGTGTACCGAATGGGCAGTTTTTTTTAATGTACGGTTTAACTGAGGCATTTCGTTCCACTTATTTGCCACCTGAGCAATTGGATACTCGCCCTGATTCTATCGGTAAAGCCATACCTAATGCGGATATTTTAGTGGTGCGTGATGATGGTTCGTTATGCGCAGTGCATGAAGCAGGTGAATTGGTGCATCGTGGTTCGTTAGTGGCGATGGGTTATTGGAATGATCCGATTAAAACTGCTGAACGTTTTAAACCTGCCCCTAATCAGTTATCTAGCTTGCCACTGACAGAAGTTGCGGTGTGGTCAGGCGATACCGTGACAATGGATGAAGATGGCTATTTATATTTTGTCGGACGTAAAGACGATATGATAAAAACCTCAGGCTATCGGGTAAGTCCGACTGAAATTGAAGAAGTCATTTATAGCTCTGGGCTGGTCAAAGAAGCGGCGGCTATCGGTATCGCTCATGATAGTTTAGGTCAAGCAGTGTTGGTGGTGATAAGCTTGCAACACCCTGATGATTATGATGAAGCTTTGCTAATAAAGCATTGTAAAACCTACCTGCCTAACTTTATGATACCAGCAAAAATAGTCGTGCTAGACAGTTTACCCAAAAACCCCAACGGAAAAATCGACCGTAACGTACTCGCCCAACAATTTACCACTGTATTTCAATTATGAATCAGCTCAAAACCATTCCACAACACGCGCCCATGCAGCAGTTTTCGGTGCGTCATAATAATCTGGTCATCGGTGGCATGGAATTACCTCGCCTTGTTAGCCGTGTTGGTAAAACGCCGTTTTATGCTTATGATAGACAAGTCATCATCGACCACGTGGCTGAGTTACGCCAGCATAGCCCCAGTGGCTTAAAAATTCACTACGCGCTAAAAGCCAATCCTATGCCAGCAGTGGTACAACTTATGGCGGGAATAGTAGATGGTTTTGATGTGGCTTCGGCGGGGGAAATGAAAATTGCGCTGGATACCCCCATGCCTGCCCGTCACATTAGCATTGCAGGACCTGGGAAATCATCTGCTGACTTAAAACTGGCGATTGCGGCAGGAATTACTATTAATGTTGAATCATTCAATGAGCTAGAAACCATTGCCCAGTTATCTGCACAAATTGGTATCACCGCAGCAGTGGCAATTCGTATCAATCCAGCGTTTGAGCTAAAAAATTCAGGCATGAAAATGGGCGGCGGTGCGAAACCATTTGGTATTGATGAAGAACAACTGCCCTCTGTGCTAAGACGAGTGCAAGCGTTGCCATTGGATTTTCAAGGTTTGCATATCTATAGCGGCTCGCAAAATCTCAAAGCCGATGCACTGATTGAAGTCCAACAAAAAAGTATTGCTTTAGCGTTGCGTCTTGCTCAGTTTTGTCCTAATGGTATTAAAAAACTTAATATCGGCGGTGGTTATGGTATTCCCTATTTTGCTGGTGAAACACGTTTGAATAGCCAACAAGTCGGTGACGCGCTTGCGGTAGAAATGGAAAAACTTAAAGCTGCACAGCCAGAAACTGAACTTATTATTGAGTTAGGGCGTTATTTAGTGGGTGAAGCGGGTATTTATGTTTGCCAAGTGCTGGATAAAAAAATATCGCGTGGACAAGTGTACTTAGTGGTGAATGGCGGCTTGCATCATCATCTCGCCGCGTCGGGTAATTTTGGGCAGGTAATACGCAAAAATTATCCCGTGGCTATCGGTAATAAAATGTACGCTGAGCAACAAGAAGTGGTGAATGTAGTTGGCTGTTTGTGTACGCCGTTAGATATTATTGCCGATAAAATGCTGTTGCCTGTCGCTGAGGTAGGTGATTTAGTGGTGGTTTATCAATCGGGTGCTTATGGCTTAACGGCTAGTCCCACTGCTTTTTTAAGTCAGCCCAGTGCAGAAGAGGTTTTGGTGTAGCGTTAAATCTGAGGCAACTCAATCCATTGCTTATTACGCAATATTTGTAATGGTTGATAATTGCTTTTGTACGCCATTTTTCGACACGCTTCAATCCAAAAACCGAGATACACAAATTCTTTTCCCTGCAATTTTGCCTGCGCGATTTGCCACAACACCGCATACGCGCCCAAGCTGTAATTAGCAAATTTTGGATCAAAGAATGTATAAACGGCTGATAAGGCATTATCTAAACAATCCACGACGGCAATGCCCGCTAATTCATCATTAATTGAAAATTCAACAAACACCGTATCGCACCACGAACTGCTTAAGAAATTAATGTAATCGGCAGGTGACGCTTCTGCCATATCCCCACCTGTATGGCGGGTTTTTTGATAATGCACATATAAATCGTAATGCGCTTGTTCAAAAATAGCTGGTTTGATAACGGCTTTAGTCTGGCTATTTTTTTTCCAACAACGCTGTTGGCTTCTATTCAGTTTAAAGTCATGCACTGCTAACCTTGCGGCAATACAGGCAGTGCATTGTGGGCAATGCGGCACATAAACCTCATTACCACTACGGCGAAAACCTTGTTGAATAAGCTGGGAATAAATGGGCGTACTAAGTTCTTGAGACGGATGCACAAACACCGATTGACTTTGTTGGTCATCGAGATAACTGCAAGGATGAGGCGGCGTTAATACCAATGGGATGGAAATCATAAATTCTGCCACGCTGAGGGTGAAACTGGCATTCGACAATATTGATTAAGTAGCCTGACAAACGTGCGGCGATCAATATCTTCTGCCCCCAAGCTTGCCAAATGGTTGGTATGGATTTGACAGTCGATGAGTTGATAGTGCCACGTTTGCAGTTGTTCAACCAAACTCACAAAAGCGACTTTCGAGGCATCGGTTTTGGTATGAAACATCGATTCGCCAAAAAAAACCTGCCCTAATGCCACGCCATACAAGCCGCCGACTAATTCCTCGTTAAACCAAACTTCTACAGAATGAGCAAAACCTTGTTGATGTAATTCAAGGTATGCTTGATAAATATCAGATGTTATCCACGTCCCCGCGCTGTCCTTGCGTGGTTCGGCACAGGCAATCATGACTTCGCTAAAGGCTTTATCAAAAGTGACGGTAAACAAGCCTTTGCGCAACGTTTTACGCAAGCTACGCGATACCATGAGTTTGTCAGGAAATAACACCAAACGTGGGTCTGGAGACCACCACAAAATAGGTTCATCGGCATTGTACCAAGGGAAAATCCCACGCCGATACGCATTGATGAGCCGTTCTGTGGACAAACAGCCACCGACTGCTAACAAGCCATCGGGTTCACGCAAGGCTTTGTACAGCGGTGGAAATGCTTGTGCGGGATTATCTGGATCAAGGAGTGTTAGTCGCATTGCATTTTAATTTTTTATTTTCTCGTTCCAATGCTTTGACGTTGGAATGCTTCTGTTAATGCTCCAGCGTCATCTTACACAACGCTGGAGTGGCAGGAGCGGTGGGAATTATAAATCTCGATTAAACCAATTCATCAAGGAATTTTTCAGCATCCAATGCCGCCATACAACCAGCCCCCGCTGAAGTAATCGCTTGTTTATAGACGGAATCCATTACATCACCCGCCGCAAACACACCCGCAACGCTGGTTGCTGTCGCATTACCATGAATACCGCTATGCACTTTAATATAGCCATGATCCATATCTAACTGACCTTCAAAAATTGCAGTGTTAGGCGTATGACCAATGGCAATAAACACGCCGTGTACTTCTAGGTCTTTGGTTGAACCGTCTTGGGTGTTTTTAATTCGCGCACCTGTGACTCCCATGTCATCGCCTAGTACTTCATCCAATTGGTAATTCCATTCAATTTCCACATTGCCACTTTTGGATTTTTCAATCAGCTTGTCAGACAGAATTTTTTCCGAACGAAACTTATCACGTCTATGCACAACAATCACTTTGGAGGCAATATTGGCTAAATACAAGGCTTCTTCAACAGCGGTATTGCCGCCACCTATGACTGCGACCGCTTTGTTACGATAGAAAAAACCATCACAAGTGGCACAGGCAGATACACCTCTGCCTTTGAAGGCTTCTTCGGAGTCTAAACCTAAATAACGTGCAGATGCCCCTGTGGCAATAATTAGCGCGTCACAAGTATAAGTACCCGAATCGCCTGTTAAGGTAAACGGACGCTTGGATAAATCAGTGGTGTGAATATGGTCAAAAATAATTTCGGTGTTAAAACGCTCGGCGTGTCGTTGCATTCTGTCCATTAAATCAGGACCTTGTAAGCCTTCTACATCACCTGGCCAATTATCCACTTCGGTGGTGGTGGTTAATTGTCCGCCTTGCTGCATTCCTGTAATTATCACAGGATTAAGATTAGCGCGTGCTGCATAAATAGCCGCCGTATAACCCGCAGGGCCTGAGCCTAAAATTAATAAACGGCAGTGTTTGGTATCAGTCATTGGAGAAATCTCTGTTAAGGGTTTTGTAGGTTGGGTTGAGGGTCGAACCCCAACATCTCACGCAACATTTTTTGTTGGGGTTCGACCCTCGCCCCAACCTTGTATTATTAAAACTACTCAAAATCAATCGAATAAGTCGAAAGAATAACGAGTAAGCTGT
>JBAXNR010000102.1:0-13804 GCA_037133675.1 Methylococcales bacterium | reverse complement strand
AGTGTCTCTTCCTCATTTTATCAAGGACTTAGGGCTTAAGTTGGCGCATATGGGTGAATACCCCGTCGCGCTTCGGGGAAAAAAGAATGCGGTATTCAAAACCCGTGTATTAGGTTGGGTTGCCAAAAAGCGACACCCCAACTTACACGACTGGAATATTCGGAATGTTACGTTACCCCGCATTCCACAAAGCTCCATGCGTGCTTGCTACCTGACTATTTGTTTTTGATAATCAAGACTATGTCTTCTCCTTTGATGGGTGTGCCGCCGAATTCAGCTTTCAGCTTTCCAGTCACCTGAAGTTTCAGCACCGCACGATTACTGACATTGCCAAGTGCTGCAATTAGTTTCTTGGTATCGAACTTCAACGTCAAATCCACATAGCCGTCGGGACCCGATGTGTTACATGAAAAAGCGTCCACGAGATTACCAGTATATGGCGTGGCAACATTCTCCAGTGTCCAGCGGATTGGGCTAACTGGCAGAGGATTTGTCAGTGAAGGATTAATCAACTTTATCGTTGTTGGATCAATTTTGGTAACGTCTAAATCCTTTGTGCCTAAAATCGCGACTGGTACTATGCCATTGGAATTGGTATTAATCGGATTCGGACATGAAGTGGGATGAATGTCCAAAGGAACGGGTATATCCACAGGTATCTGGGTAGCACCGAGGATGTTGACATAAAAGGCAGTTGCCAGTGGACCATACCAGTAGTCATAGCCTGTCCAGCTTCCGTCAGGATTTTGGTTGTTAACCAGCCAATCGTTATAGTCTTCCCACCAGTTACAGGGTTTGCTACCAGCAGGGTTGCCAGGCAGATTACTGGATGATGCACCACAATCGGTTTTTAGGGTAGTGATGTGGGTATTGTCGTTCAGCCCGATATTAACTTCCAAACCTTTGTAAACACTCCACATAGCATAGGGGTGACCGAAGTTGCCAAACCAAATTCCATTTGCAGTCTGAGTCCAATTTGTGTTCAGAAATATCAGTGCCTTCTTTACTTCGTCGTCGCTAGTGGTTTTACCAACGAAATTAAGCCCCAGCAGCAGACCGCCAGTGTCTGAATGATCACAATACACCCCTGGTTGATAGCACCCAGCTCCGCTGCCAGAATCCTGAGCGACAGCCAGCCATTGTTTCAGATCATCCTTCACAATTTGTGGCGTTGTTGCACCAAAAGATTGGTTATAGATCAATGAGATAATTCCCCACTGGGTGGTGGACATATCCGAATCATAGATGCTTTGACCGAGGATATAACGCCATCCACCAATTCTATTACCTTGATTTGCTGTACTCTGGCTTGCCGCCCACAAATTAGTGTTAGCTTGGATAATCTGACCCCATGTCATGTCTTTCAAAGGACCTGTGGTAGTGGCTACAACATTGGCTTTGCCAGCAGCATAGGTCACAAGTGCTGGTATGATTAGCCCCGTAGTATAAGAGTCTTCATTGGCATAGGCATCCCAATAGACCGCATCGCAACTGCCGCTACCACTAGGGCAGATGTTGACTCCATCGTTTCTGGTACTCACGGTGACTTTGGTCGCAGTACTAAGAAGATAGTTCACTGCGTTGTCAACGGCAGTCTGATAATTAGCCGCATTAGCCCCCCATTTGTCTTTCTGACTCACAAAAGCCAGTACAGACGCACCCGTCGCGGCTGGTTCAAATCCTCCATAATTCCAATATCCACCAGCTTGTTGGGTACTCTGCAAATTGGCGAGACCATTATTAATCGCGTCCAGCTTTTGTTGCTCGGTCGCAGCCATTGTGGTCGATGCCCATACGGCACATGCCATAGTTGCACAAACCCAGAATTTTCTATTAGTTTTCATAATAACACCTCATATATCATTATTTTCGTTTATCTCTAACGCCCCTTTAAAAAATTTATTACTTAAGTCACCCCGCTTCTCCAATTTGTGATCACTTGTATTGTTTTAGATAAGCTAAGCATGAATTATCCTGCTCCTTACGGCTCAAACTATATAGGAAAAAATCCAAACAGCGCATCCACCAAATGATGGATATTTAAGTCCGTGTGAATAAAAAAATCAGCCGTAGCAAATCGGATTGTCTATGTGTAGCGGTCTTACTGAATACGCTATGGAGTTGACTGCGTGCCGTGCTGGTGGCAATGTGCCATTTTTCACAGTAGTCATTAAGAGTTAAACCATCGGCAAACGCACGACACAGCCGCGCTTCGGTTACGGTTAAATTGAATTGTTTATTAAAAAGCAGCCATTGCTGAGAAGGCTGGTGATTAGGATCACGCAGGGTAATCATATAACGGGCGAGGTGTAAATCGGGTTCGGACGGTTTGGGTAATTGAAAGCAGTTAAGGAGTAATAGGTCACGCTCGTTTTCACCTTCCAACAATAAACAGAGTAGATTGGCTTGGTGATTTTTTTCGTTGGCGAAAGCGGCAAAGCGTGCCGCATGATGCGCTTGGTGCAGGGTAAATTTAGGCGATAAGGAAAGTGGCAGGTCGTAGTTTTTTAAGATTGTATCCACTTGTGTGGTCGCGTAAATAACTTGAGTTTCATTGTTAAGCAACAGCACGCCATCGCTTTTATGCTCCAGACACGCATGGCAATGAGGCGTTGAAAAGGTTTTATGAAAATCTTCAACAACGCGATCCTCCACACGACGCGGCTGAGCGCGGCGGTCTGATTTTAAGGGGGGCAGTGTAATAGGCATACGATAATACACGACATTAAAAGCGTTTTAAAAAACTGCACTCACCAATACTCTGCTTAGTGTATGAACTTTGAGTTCAGTATAAAATGAATTACTTACGGTTAATAGCAAGCATCTCTACCGCGTGATTATTCTCGCTTGAAAAACTAGCAGAGGCAAGCACTGCGAATGGGGTATTTTTGGGTATAAAATAGATATATAAAATACCCATTGAAGGGAAAAATAGACTGTTTCGTAGCGCGAAAATGGGTAGTGGGTTAAATCTGTTTAAGCCTATAGCAAGACTGTTAGCACTGCGCCTGTCGAAGCATGAATGGCTTACTTTAATGTTAGTGAACTATACCTACTCACAAATCACAATTTTTCAGTAATTTTAGCCCTTAGATTTAAGTTATTAAATAACATAGTCATCTTCTCCAATGATTCCTTTTTGTCTTTCTGCAATAATTCTATCTCTGATTGCGTCAACATTCTTCTTTGAATAGATAAGGTATCTTGCTTCTGATTCGGTAAGGCAGTTGAATCCATAGCCGAAGTAATTAATCCACCAGTGTTCGAGTTCATGATATTTTTCTCGTAATGTTGCTAATGTTTCGTCTGATATAGCTAGCACAGACGAATAATTTTTACCTGTTAAGGTGGTTGCTGCAATTGTTTCTATTTCAAATTGTGCAATATAACCGCGTAAGCTTGCCAATGTTCCGCCTTGTGTCAGTGTATCATCAAAAATAATGGCGTGTTGTGCGGGATTGCTTGGTATTCCTGAAAATGGCGGTGGAAATGCTAATCTTGAAAACCCATCTGAACCTGTACGACTAACTTTTGCCGACTGTACAATATTAAATTCGATGGGCAAGTTAAATTCGCTACCAATAGCAATTGCATAAGCTAACGGTATACGATTGATACTTATGGCTTCTTCTGCATGAACAGGGATAAGTAACGGCTTTTTATCGCCAATAACATCCGCCAATTTTGCAATAGCCTCTTCGCTAATTAAATCAGTAGCAAGCATTAAAGCCGCTTCTAAATCACCACTTTTTGCAGCCAAATAGCTTGAGTGTTTAGACGCATCACCCAACGCAGCATTCAATATAACTTTGGGGAAATCTTTTTGCCATGCTTGCCTGTATGGAGCTATTGGATTAATCATCTCAAATTTATGGGGCTAATTTAAATCTTACATCTATTTTCCGATACAAAAACTGGAAAATATTTTCCCCAATAAATCATCGGAACTAAACTGTCCCGTGATTTCGGCTAGGCTGTTTTGTGCTAAGCGTAAATCTTCGGCGACTAATTCACCTGCAAGGCTGGTTTGTAATTGGATTAAGGCGTTGCTGACTGATTCATAGCCTTGGTTTAGGGCTTCGATATGTCGTCTGCGAGCAATAAAAACATTTTCGGTGTTAGCGTTAAAATCGACGCTTTGTTTGAGGTGTTCGGTGAGTAACTCTAGTCCAGCCCCTGTTTTGATGGATAGGTAGATGTCGCTTTGGTGTTGGTGTTGTTCAATTTTTGGCGCAATGCCTAGCAGGTCTATTTTATTGTAAATTTTGGTGATGTCGATGTGAGAGGGCAGGGCGGCTAATAGTTCGCTGTCTTCGTCGGCTCTGGCATCAATGAGTAACAGAATTTTGTCGGCTTTTTCAATTTCTGCCCACGCACGACGAATACCTTCTTGTTCGATTTTGTTGTCACTATCACGCAAACCAGCGGTGTCGATGATGTGTAGTGGCATTCCGTCTAGTTGAATGCGTTCACGCAATACATCGCGGGTTGTGCCTGCTATGTCGGTGACAATAGCCGCTTCATGCCCTGCCAGTGCATTAAGTAAACTGGATTTTCCTGCGTTGGGTTTGCCTACTAATACGATAGTCATGCCATCTCGTAGCAATCGCCCTTGTTTGGCGGTTTTTTGAATTTGTCCTATTCGTTCCAATAAACGGATTAAGCGGGTCTCGACAACGCCATCACCAAGAAAGTCGATTTCTTCATCGACAAAATCAATGGCGGCTTCAACGTAAATTCGTAATTCAGTGAGTTCTTCTACCAGTTGGTTTATTTGCTCAGAAAATACGCCCTGCATGGATTTTTGTGCGGAACGCACTGCGTGTTCAGTGCTGCTGGTAATTAAATCAGCAACCGCTTCGGCTTGAGCTAAATCGAGTTTATTGTTTAAAAATGCGCGTTCGGTGAATTCGCCTGCTCTGGCAAGTCTTGCACCTAGGCTTAATACACGGCGTAATACCATGTCTAAGACGACTACGCCACCGTGTCCTTGCAGTTCAAGAATGTCTTCGCCTGTGTAGGAATGGGGATTGGGGAAATATAGGGCGATGCCTGAGTCGATAATGCTACCGTCATAATCAAGAAATGATGAGTAAACAGCGTGGCGCGGGGTGATGGGTTTGTTGAGCAGTTGTTTGGCAATATCGGCAACTAATAAACCTGAGATGCGAATAATGCCAACACCGCCATACCCTGAGGGCGTGGCGATAGCGGCGATGGTGTCGGTGTGGTTTAGCATTGATTCAACGCCTTAGGATTTGATGACAGGTTCAGTTAAACCGTTCGCCCTGAGCTTGTCGAAGGGGGATAAAACCGTTCATGGTTCGACAAGCTCACCACGAACGGTTTTTATATTACGGTGCTTTTTCTATTTGCCTAGTGATAATGGTTTGTTGAATAATCGACAGGGTGTTGTTGATAACCCAATACAAAACCAAGCCAGCAGGGAAGAATAAAAAGAACACGGTAAACACGATAGGAAACATTTTCATGACTTTCGCTTGAATCGGGTCTATCGGTGCTGGGTTAAGCCCTTGCTGAATTTTCATGGAAATACCCATAATAACGGGCAAAACAAAGAACGGGTCTTGTATGGATAAATCTTGTATCCATAACATGAACGGTGCTTGGCGAAATTCAACGGTTTCACTCAGTACCCAATACAATGCCATAAATACAGGGATTTGTATCAGTATCGGTAAACAGCCGCCCAATGGGTTGACCTTTTCCTTTTTGTACAATGCCATCATTTCAGTATTAAAACGCGGTCTGTCATCAGCAAAACGTTCTTGCAATTCTTTTAGACGCGGCTGAATTTTGCGCATTTTCGCCATTGATTTAAAACTGGCTTGTGATAGCGGAAAAAACAATAGTTTGATACACATAGTCACGCCGATAATAGCTAGACCCCAGTTACCTATAAAGCTGTGAATTTTATTCAGTAGCGAATAAATGGGTTTACCAACAAAGGTCAACACACTGTAATCCACTGTTAATTCCAGACCATTGGCTACTTGTTCCATCATGGGCTGAATTTTAGGTCCTGCGAATAATTGGGCAGAAAATTTAGTGGTGGTGTCGTTAAGTACAGTGATTGACGGTGAATAAGAGCCTATTAGATAACGACCATCTTTTAATTCATCGGTGTACAGTTTATTTTCTTGGTCTGCGGGTGGAATCCATGCAGAGGCAAAATAATGTTGAATCATGGCAACCCAACCACCTTTGGTAATGGTGTTTTCAAGGTCTTGTTTAGCCATATCATCAAAGCTGACTTTTTGGTATTTATTCTTTTCAGTATAAATAACACCACCATCATAAGCTCTCATACCACCTGTGAGCATATTGCCTTTACCTTCGGTATTAGGAACGCGCAATAGTTGGCTGTATTGTCTGCCTACCCAAGGTTTATTGGTGTTGTTTTGTATGCTTTGTTCCAGAGCTATCGCGTAACTACCACGTTTAAAGGTAAATACTTTGCTGACCACTAGCCCGTTATTATCTGTCCACGTTAACGGTACAGATAGGATGTCTTGCCCTTCTGCTAATGTGTAGCTGTCTTTTGCAGAACTAAAAACACTGTAATGATTAGGTGCGGTTGCTGAATCTTTTTCGGTGATAAAACCACTTTGTGCCACAAATAGTTTTTTTGGATCACTGTTAAATAGTCTGACAGGTGCGGTATTTTTTTCCGCAACTTCCATACCGACTAAGTTGCGTAAATAATCAACAGTGGTGTTAGATTTTTCTATGGGGTAATTCAGTAAATCTAAGTTAATAATGCTTCCACCTTGTGGATCAATTTCTAATGAAATCACATCGGTTTTAACTTTGATGGTTTTAGCCACTACTGCGGCTGTTACAGGTACGGAAGCAGTTTGCTCACTTGTACTTGTTGCTGACTCTGTGTTTGTGCCACTCGCTGTAGTGGGCAAATCATCCGCATTAATCGGAGTATTCGCCGTTTCAGCAACTTGCAGCTTTGGGTCATAGTCTTGTTGCCATGCTTGACTCAGCATAAAAATAAGCATTGCAAAGGTAACGACCAGTATAAATCTTATATTATCCATTCTTTTTACCAAATTTTTCTGGAACAGGATCAATGCCACCCTCATGAAAGGGATGGCATTTTAATAATCTTCTGAGAGTGAGATAGAAACCAATCATCGCGCCATAACGCGTCAATGCCTCTAGGGAATAACTTGAACAGCTTGGATAAAAACGACAGTTAGACCCAAGCAAGGGGCTAATAAAGTATTTATAAAACTTTATAAGTGCTATGAGTACGAAGCGCATCGGGTTACCAACCTAAGCCAATGCTTTTCCAAAGACTTTCTTAATAATGCCAGCGGAACACCAATTGCTTCCCTACGAGCCAAAACGACAATATCTATATTTCCCAGATTTTCTTGTAGCCTAAAGTTTTCCCTGACAGTGCGTTTAATGATATTTCTATGCACTGCTTTTTTTATACTTTTTTTTGCAATTGCCAAGCCTAGCCGCGAATAATCGAGATCATTTTGAATGGCTAACAGGGTAAAATAGGTGTCACTGGATTTTACAGGCTTAGCAAAAACTTTTTTATAGTCAGCAGGGGTTTTTAACCGATGCTCTGGGGGAAAACTAAAAGTGTGTTGTTTCACACACGCGTTAGTTGAGCGCGACCTTTTGCTCTGCGTGCTTTAATTACGTTGCGACCGCCGACCGTTGCCATTCTGGCACGAAAGCCATGGGTTCTAGCGCGTTTTAATTTACTGGGTTGGTATGTTCTTTTCATTTTACTTGAAGCCTACGGATGAGTGATAACAAAAACGGATAAAAAAGACTACCGATGATAAAATAAACAACGCCCCCTGTCAATTCTGTAGTGTAATGTTTTGTTAGGGTATAGTGACATATCTCTTTACACCCCTCAAATTGTTATCAACTGCACATGAACTCAATCTGGAATAACTGCCTTGCTAAACTTGAAAATGAAATATCTGGTTCAGATTTCAGCACTTGGATACGCCCGCTTCAGTCGGTAGAGAATGCCAGTCAAATAACCTTACTTGCCCCCAATCGTTTTGTATTAGACTGGGTTAAACAACATTATTTTTCCAAAATTGAAGCCTCTATTCGGGAATTTTCCAATGGTACGCTAGCGTTAAATATGGAAATTGGTTCTAAAAGTTCGGTAGCACCCGCCGCAACAACTGCCAAAAAAACAAGCAAACCCACTGAAACTAAAAAAACAGGTCCTAATTTTCTTAATAAGGTATTTACTTTTGATAATTTTGTTGAAGGAAAATCCAATCAATTAGCCAGAGCTGCGTCACTACAAGTGTCTGAAAACATAGGTAGAGCCTATAACCCATTATTAATTTACGGTAGTTCAGGGCTTGGAAAAACCCATTTAATGCACGCCGTTGGTAATGCAATATTTGCCAAAAATCCTTCGGCAACCATTGTTTATTTACATTCTGAAAAGTTTGTTCAGGATATGGTTAGAGCCTTACAGCAAAATTCTATCAATAGTTTTAAAGAATATTACCGTGCCATTGACGTGTTGTTAATTGACGATATTCAGTTTTTTGCAGGTAAAGAACGCTCACAAGAAGAATTTTTTCATACCTTTAACAGCTTATTGGATAGAAGACACCAAGTTATTTTAACCTGTGATAGGTATCCCAAGGAAATTGTCGGGCTTGAAGATCGTTTAAAATCACGCTTTGGTTCAGGATTACCTGTGTCCATTGAGCCGCCAGATATGGAAACCAGAGCCGCTATTTTGATGAAAAAAGCCGCGCAAACGACTATAAAATTACCGCAAGAAGTGGCTTTTTTTATCGCCAAACGCATTCCTTCCAATGTAAGAGACCTAGAAGGCGCGTTAAGACGAGTCATCGCTAATGCACAATTTACAGGGCGAGAAATTAGCATTGAATTTACTAAAGAAGCCTTGCACGATTTAATTTCTTTGCAAGATAAGCTGGTTAATATCGACAATATTCAAAAAACCGTTGCTGATTATTTCAAAATTCGGGTGGCGGATTTATTATCCAAAAGCCGAAGCCAATCAGTGACTCGTCCACGGCAAATTGCCATGAGTTTGGCAAGGGAGCTAACTTCACACAGCCTCGCTGAAATCGGTGCCGCTTTTAGTGGACGCGATCACAGCACAGTGATTAATGCCTGTAAAAAAGTGAAATCCTTAAGAAGTTTGGATTCCAAAACTGCTGAGGATTATGTCAATTTATTGCGTGCCTTACATCACTAAGTCGTAAGTCGAACACGCTAACGAGACTGTGAAAGTATTCAGCCTTCCGAGCGTATATAATAGCCCGACTAATAAAACACCCTAATAAAAAAACCATGAGCATCCGCCGTTATCAACAGACCCTGAATCATCACCAAGATATGCTACTGCCTATGCGGGTCGAAGAATTTGTGAGCGAAAATAACAACGCTGTGCGTACCGAAAAAGCCGATGAATCTACAAACCCGTATTTCATCATTCAAACACTGGAATGTTGGAACGCTATTTAATAAATACCACCAAAAAATAGGTAATGCCATGAAAGTTAAAGAAAATTTAAAATTTAGTATCATTCTTATCAAACCATCGCATTACGATGATGATGGATATGTTATCCAATGGCTTCGCTCGTCAGTTCCATCAAATTCTCTTGCCTGTCTTTACGGTTTAATGTTGGATTGTGCTAAACATAAAGTTTTGGGTGATCATGTCGAACTCAACATTCATGCTTTCGATGAAACAAATACTCATATCGATACAAAAAAAATAATTTCTTTAACCGAAAACTCTGATGACTGTTTGGTTTTGTTGGTAGGTGTTCAATCAAACCAGTTTCCACGCGCACTGGATATTGCCAAGCCTTTACGTCAGAAAAATATCAAGACAATCATTGGTGGTTTTCATGTTTCTGGTACGATGGCATTATTCAAAGAACCAGATGCTTATATGCAAAAGGCTTTAGATTTGGGCATTACGTTTTTTTCGGGCGAAGCCGAAGGTCGGCTGCCGCAAATTTTAACGGACGCATTTTTCGATGGACTGCAACCCGTTTATAATTTTATGAGTAATTTGCCAAACTTCGAGAATACTCCCACACCGATTCTACCCTCAGAAAGAGTGCGTCTGACAATGGGCTTGACAACAAGTTTCGACGCAGGACGTGGCTGTCCTTTTACTTGTTCTTTTTGCACAATTATCAATGTCCAAGGCAGACAGTCGCGTTATCGTTCCACTGAAGCTATTGAAGAAATTATTCGTGTAAACCTTGCTCAAGGACTAACTTCGTTTTTTATTACTGACGATAATTTTGCCCGAAACAAAAATTGGGAAAATATTTTAGATTTAATCATCAATATGCGCGAAGTCGAAGGGTTGAAAATTACTCTTATGATTCAGGTTGATACGCTTAGCTACAAACTGAAAAATTTTGTTGAGAAATCAAAACGTGCGGGTTTGAAAAGAGTTTTTATCGGTTTGGAAAGTATTAATTCGGACAGTCTTTTAGGCACAAGTAAACGGCAGAATAAAGTTTCCGACTACAAAAATATGTTTATGGCATGGAAGCAAGCTGGGATTATTACTTATTGCGGTTATATAATTGGTTTTCCGAATGAAACGCCAGAATCAATTTTGCGTGACATTGAAACTATTAAACAAGAATTTCCTCTGCCTGGTTCGATGGATCACAAAGGGCTTCTTGAAGCGGGTGTTGCAATGGATGAAGATTTAAATAAGTATGATCTTAATCATGTAGTCACTGCACATAACACGATGTCGAAACTACAATGGGAGGAAACTTATTGTAAGGCATGGAAATCTTATTACTCCGTTGAACATGCCGAAACAATAATACGCCGTGCGGTTGGTAGTGGCATTAACCTTGGCAATTTGATATTTCTTTTCACATGGTTTTCTGGCTGTATTGATATTGAGAAAATTCACCCGCTCGAAGGCGGTATTATGCGTATGAAATACCGCAAAACACGGCGTTTGGATTTACCGCTCGAAAATCCGTTAATTTTTTATCCTAAATATTTTCTGGGAACTTTTTGGAAACAAATTCGTTGGCTTTCACTTTACATAAAATTCATTCTGATTAAGCGGAGGGTATGCAGACAACAACACAGTGCATAGGATGACACGCTTACCCAAGCAACCAAAACCTTGTGCTTAACAAAAGAAGACCGCCAACAGTTATTAACTGACAACGCCAAACTCAACACCCGCAGTACGATTTGTCAGAAACGCCTGTTTTCACTACCGCTCAAACAGACTTATTCTGACCTACTGGACTCTGGAATGCTGGAACAATGAAAAATACCCTAACAATAAACTTGGAGTGAATCAGTGGAATTAACCTGTCCTTTACCTTTGCAATATGAACAAATCGTTATGGCACACGGCGGAGGCGGTCGTCTGATGCAGCAATTACTGGCGCGGGTGGTTCAACCCACGTTTAGCAATGACTATTTAAACCAGCAACATGACAGCGCGGTATTTTCCATCGGTAATCAGCGCGTGGCATTTACCAGCGATTCTTACGTTATCAAACCGTTATTTTTTAAAGGCGGCGATATAGGCAAACTGGCGGTATGCGGTACAGTCAATGATTTAGCCATGAGCGGCGCGAAACCTTTATTTTTAAGCTGTTCGCTGATTATTGAAGAAGGTTTCCCGATTGAAACCTTACAAACCCTTTTACAATCCATGCAAAAAACTGCCGAACAGGCGGGTGTGATGATCGTCACAGGCGACACCAAAGTGGTAGATAGAGGCAAAGGTGATGGACTATACATCAACACTGCTGGCATTGGCTTACTGGAAACCGATTTGATTATTCAACCGTCCAGCATTCAAGTCGGTGATGCGGTGATACTCAGTGGCGACTTAGCGCGACACGGTATCGCGGTCATGCTGGAGCGCGAAGGCTTAGAATTTGAAAGTGACATTACCAGTGATTGCGCAGTGCTATCGCCGTTAGTACAAGACTTATTACAAGCAGGTATAAATATACATTGTTTGCGTGATTTAACACGCGGCGGTTTAGCGTCCTGTTTGATTGAATTAGCGCACAGCGCGGTGGTGCATATTGAAATAAGCGAAACCTCATTACCGATTATCGAACCTGTCAGAACTGCGTGTGAGCTTTTAGGTTTTGATCCGTTATATATTGCCAATGAAGGCTGTTTTGCGTTATTTCTACCGCCTGAACAAGTTGCCAGTGCGTTGGCTGTGTTACAAAAACACCAAACAGGACAACACGCTTGCCAAATCGGCACAGTCAAAACTAAGCATGAGCAAGGTTTATTAACCCTCAGCACTTCAATGGGTATCGTGCGTGGCTTGGATTTATTAAGCGGTGAACAGTTGCCGCGTATTTGTTAAATATGAGTAAATATCATACAACCAACAACTTAACCTACTACCCATGAAACTACATCTAACGCTTCAATATTGTTTACTGTTACTGCTGTTTTTCCTTGGTGAAACCTCCGTTTTAGCAAAACCCCCACAATCGATTAATTCTGAACAACGGGCGGCGAAGGTCTTTGAATCTGTTCGTGATAATTCGTTGACATTACACGCTTTTTTAATGCAAATGCCGAAAGGGGCTGATTTGCATAGTCATCTTAGCGGGGCAATTTATGCGGAAACTTATATTCGGCAGGCGGCGGAAGATGGCGTGTGTGTTGATGTGTCAGCGTTTGCTTTGGTTGCTCCAAATAAAGATGCAAAGTGTGAAGAAAACAATATTCCCGCCGCCAACGCGCTAAAAAATCAAAAACTATACGATGATTTAGTTAATTCTTTATCTATGCGAAACTTTATCGCTAGTTCTGGGGTGAGTGGTCACGATCATTTTTTTGCCAGTTTCGATAAATTTAATGGTTTAAATTCTGCACATTCTGCTGAATGGTTGGATGAAGTGGCAAGCCGTGCCGCTGCCCAAAACGAGCAGTATCTTGAGTTGATGACGACGGGAAAGTTTGATCGCACTAAAGCGATAGTCAAACAATTGACGTGGAATAATGATTTTGCTGCGTTGCGCAATACCATTCTGGCGCAAGGTTTGCGTGAAGATGTGACGGTTTATAGCAATAATATTACGCAATATGAGCAACAGCGACAACAGTTAGAACATTGCCGTGAACCTTATGCCGCGCCTGCTTGTCGCGTTAAAATTCGCTATTTGTATCAAATATTGCGCGGTTTTCCTAAAGAACAGGTGTTTGCGCAAGCGTTATTAGGCTTTGAAATTGCGTCAACTGATCCGCGTGTGGTCGGTGTTAATTTAGTCATGCCTGAAGACAGTGTGATTTCTATGCGCGACTACGCACTACAAATGCGGATAATAGGTTTTCTGCACAACGTTTATCCCAAGGTGCATATTAGTTTACACGCGGGTGAAATTAAAGCAGGTGATGTACCACCTAATGAGCTATGTTGTCATGTGCGAATGGCGGTAGAAGTGGCTCATGCGGAACGCATCGGGCATGGTGTCGATGTGATGTATGAACAACGTCCTTATGAATTATTGAAAGAAATGGCGGCTAAACATATTCTGATAGAGACTAATTTAACCAGCAATGCAGTTATTTTGGGTATTCAAGGCGATGAACATCCGTTTCCGATTGAGCGAAAATTTGGTGTACCGTTGGCGTTATCGACTGATGATGAAGGCGTGTCACGCATTGATTTGACCCATGAATTTGTGCGTGCGGTAGATACCTATAATTTACAGTATGCCGACCTTAAGCAATTGGTCAGAGCCAGTCTTGAACACAG
>JBAXNR010000101.1:0-14463 GCA_037133675.1 Methylococcales bacterium | reverse complement strand
TCCTGTTTGTCCCGAAGTGAGCTGGCTATTATAGCTAACTCAGATGCGTTGTCAAGCGATTACTACAATAAACTGTAAGTTTTCACTCCACTATCTGATATTTCTCACTAGCTTCATTAACTCTATCACGAAGCTCTTTACCAGGTTTAAAATGTGGAACGTATTTTTCTGATAATGAAACAGATTCACCTGATTTTGGATTTCGTCCAACGCGAGGTGGGCGTTTATGCAAAGAAAAGCTACCGAAACCTCTAATTTCAATTCTTTCGCCAGAAGATAATGCTTGATTCATTTTTTCAATGATACATTTCACTGCTAGCTCTACATCTTTTAGTGCTAAATGTGGCTGTTGTTTAGCAAGTGCTTCAATTAATTCAGATTTTGTCACATTCTACCCTATAAAAAAAGAATACAGAGAGGCTATGCTTTCGGCATAGCCTTTCTTAATGGTCTTTATTTTTCCATTTGTTTAAAGATGTCAGCAAACGTTGGTGAGCCAACGACTGATTGCTGAGTGTGATCTTTAATCGTATGGCTTTCTTCGTCGTGATCTTTTGCCTTCATAGACAAAGAAATTGATTTGCTTTTCTTATCAACACCGATGAACTTCGCTTCAATGCTATCGCCTACTTTTAACAGTTTGCTGGCATCTTCAACGCGATCACGTTGGATTTCAGACGCGCGTAAATAGCCTTCAACGTGGTCAGCTAAGGTAATGATTGCACCTTTAGCATCGACTTCTTTGACATTGCCTTTTACTAACGTACCTTTTTCATGTTTAGCGAGGAAATTTTGGAAAGGGTCTTGTTCCAATTGTTTGATACCTAACGAGATACGTTCACGCTCAGAGTCAACCGCTAAAATCACCGTTTCTAATTCGTCACCTTTTTTGAAGTCACGCACTGAGGCTTCGCCATCATCTGCCCAAGAAATATCAGACATGTGAACCAAACCATCAATACCGCCATCTAAGCCAATGAAGATACCAAAATCAGTGATTGATTTGATTTTGCCTGAAATTTTGTCGCCTTTGTTGTGTGTTGCAGCGAACTCATCCCAAGGATTAGCTTTACATTGTTTCATACCTAAGGAAATACGACGACGATCTTCATCGATTTCTAAGACCATGATTTCAACTTCGTCGCCTAATTGAACCAATTTAGATGGGTTGATGTTTTTATTAGTCCAATCCATTTCAGAAACGTGAACCAAACCTTCAACGCCCTCTTCAATTTCCACGAAACAACCGTAATCAGTTAAGTTATTCACTTTACCGAATACGCGAGTGCCTGCTGGGTAACGTCTGGCGATGTTTTGCCAAGGATCTTCACCCATTTGCTTCATGCCCAAAGAAACACGGTTTTTGTCTTTGTCGTATTTCAGGACTTTAACTTTAATTTCTTGACCGATTTCTACACATTCAGATGGATGACGGACTCTTCTCCACGCCATATCAGTAATGTGTAACAGACCGTCAATACCACCTAAGTCGATAAATGCGCCATAATCAGTTAAGTTTTTAACCACACCGATAACTGTCGCGCCTTCTTCTAGGGTTTTCAGTAATTCTTCGCGTTCTGCACTGTATTCTTTTTCAACGACAGCACGACGTGATAACACAACATTGTTGCGTTTTTGATCGATTTTGATTACTTTGAATTCTAAATCACGGTTTTCCAAGAAAGTTGTGTCACGAATCGGACGCACATCAACTAATGAACCTGGTAAGAAGGCACGCAAGGCACCAACAGCAACAGTAAAACCGCCGCGTACTTTACCATTGATTTGACCGATGATAGTTGCTTCTGTTTCAAACGCTTTTTCCAGTTCAGACCATGCTTTGTTTTTCTTAGCTTTGTCGCGGGAAAGAAGGGTAGCACCTAAACCATCTTCAAATAATTCAAGTGAAACTTCAATTTCATCGCCAATCGCAACTTCTAATTCGCCATTGTTATTCAAAAATTGCCATTTTGGAATGACACCTTCAGATTTAGAATGGGTACTGACGATAACCATGTCATTTTCAATATCAATGACAGTACCTATTAACATGGCACCAGGACTCATTTTGGTCTTGGTTAAACTTTCTTCAAGTAATGCAGCAAAGCTTTCGCTCATTTTCTTTTCCCAGACTTGCTAAAAAATCGCACAAGCCTTTTTTTATCAAAGTTAAAAAAAACTACATAGAATTATGTAGCCATAAAAAAATCCCTAGCGGATTAAATTTAGAACATCCTCAATGACAGAATCGATAGTCATGTTTGAGGAATCAATATAAAGTGCATTTTCAGCCATTGCCAAAGGGGCGGTTGTCCGCTCAGTATCACGACGATCACGCGCTTCAATATCGTCTATTAAGCGAGCAAGATTAGCATCAATTCCTTTTTCTTTCAACTGTTTATATCGTCTTCGCGCTCTTTCTTCCGTAGTTGCCGTTAAAAATACTTTGTTATTTGCATCAGGAAAAACCACTGTTCCCATATCGCGTCCATCGGCAACTAAACCAGGGAGTTGTCTAAAATCCTGTTGTTTTTGCAATAACACGCGTCTGACTTCAGGCAAGGCGGCAATAATAGATGCGGTATTGCCTGTATTTTCTAGCCCTAGTTGCGCGGTAATGTCTATCCCGTTGAGTTTAACAACCAACGCATCACCGCATTCAAACGCTAAATCCATCGTCTCTGCAACTTTGACAATCGCCGCTTCATCTGCCAAATCAACTGCTTGCTGTAACAAGGCAATAGCTAACGACCGATAAATTGAGCCGCTATCTAAATAGTTCCAGCCTAATTTTTTAGCGACAAGACGGCTAATTGTGCCTTTACCCGCGCCGCTAGGACCATCAATGGTCAACACAGGAACAGTCATTACGATTCCTCACACACTAAATCCAAGCCCAAATTTTTCACTAAATCTTTAAATTCGGGGAAAGACGTATTGACGTTCGCACAATCTAACACGGTAATCGGCGCACTAGCGCGTAAGCCCGCAATAGAAAACGCCATTGCAATTCGATGATCGCCGTGTGAAGTCACCGTGCCGCCGCTGATGTTGCCGCCGCCTTGAATAATCATGCCGTCTTCGGTGGGTTGTGCGTCTACGCCTAAAATCTGCAAACCATCTGCCATTACTTGAATACGGTCTGATTCTTTGACACGCAATTCTTCTGCACCACTTAAGCGAGTTTGCCCTTCCGCACACGCGGCAGCAACAAATAACACAGGGAATTCATCAATCGCTAAAGGCACTAGGTCTTCTGGAATGTCGATACCTTTTAATGGACTATAAACGACGTGTAAATCCGCCACAGGTTCGCCGCCCACTTCACGATCATTTAACACTTCAATATTCGCCCCCATCAAACGCAAAATATCAATCACACCTGTACGCGTTGGATTAATACCAACGTGTTTTAATAATAAATCTGAACCCTCGGCAATCGACGCGCCCACCAAGAAAAAGGCGGCTGAAGAAATATCGCTAGGTACATCAATATCTGCCGCTGTTAATTTACCATCAGCGGTGACGGTCACTTTGCTACCCTCTTTTTTCACAGGATAAGAAAAACCTGCCAACATCCGTTCCGTATGATCGCGGGTTGGTGCAGGTTCAGTAACACTGGTTTCACCTTGCGCATACAGTCCCGCGAGTATTAAACAGGATTTAACCTGTGCGCTAGCCATAGGCATGACGTAATCAATGCCTGTTAACTGCCCTGCTTTGCCTGTGATAGTCAGCGGTGCAGTACCTTTTTCAGTGGTTTTAATATCCGCACCCATTAATGCCAATGGCTCAGTAACCCGCTTCATTGGTCTACCTGATAAGGATTTATCGCCAGTCAATACCGAATTAAACGGCTGACCTGCTAATAAGCCACTCAATAAACGCATAGACGTACCCGAATTGCCCAGATACAAATCATTTTTAGGAGCTTTCAAGCCATGCTTACCCACACCGTGAATAGTCAGTTCACCATTCACAGGGCCTTCAATTTCCACGCCCAACTCACGAAACGCTTGCAAGGTTGCCAAGGCATCTTCAGCTTCTAAAAAGCCTTTCACATGAGTGACACCTTCTGCCAGTGAACCCAACATAATAGAGCGATGTGACATGGATTTATCACCAGGAACTCGCGCTTCACCTTGTAAACAACCGCCGTTTTTAATGTGGAATGTAATTGATTTTGTCATGTTAGGGTCTTCAAACTGATTAAGAAAACGTTGCCGCGCCGACTTGGCATAAGCAAACGTGGAAAAAAGTTGCTGGTAATCATCGGTCGCCAGCAAACCGTGTATTTTAGCCAATTCCGCGCTTAACTGCTCGATTAATGGCAGAATTTCTTGCTTGTTCGCCTTACAAATATCGACCCACATAGTCGGATCGCTGGAGGCGATGCGAGTGAAATCCCTAAAGCCACCCGCTGCATATTTGAAAATTTCGGTTTGTTCATCTTTATGTCCCAGCATATCGACTAAGGCAAACGCCAAAATGTGCGGCAAATGGCTGGTGGCGGCGAGAATACTGTCATGGTGTTGCGCATCCATGACAGATACTAACGCGCCCTGCCCTTGCCAAAAAGCTTTAATTGTCTGTACGGCTTGGGGATTAGCGTTATCGGCGGGAGTAATAATTAGCCGCTTATGAAAAAATAAATCCACTAACGCCGCTTCTACGCCGCTTTGTTCCGCGCCTGCAATCGGATGAGCGGGAATTAAATTATCAGGAACAACACCAAAAACCCGTTTGGCGGCGGTAAGTACACTGCCTTTAGTACTACCCACATCGGTGTAAATAGTGTCTTTTGACCAAAAGGGTTTGAGTTGCTCAAAAATCGCTTCGATACTGGCAACTGGGGTGGCAATCAGCACGCAATCTGCATCTTTAAAAGCTTCGTAGGTTGGGTTGCCGCCTTTTTGGCAACCCAACATTCCTTTGTATTCGTTGGGTTGCGAAAGAGCCGCAACCCAACCTACAGAATCAATATAAAACTCATCAATCACACCCAAGCGTTTTGCGGTCTGCAAATTGAATGTGTCTTGCTCACGACCATAACCCACTATGGTTTTTGCCAAACCGTTAGCACGAGCGGCTTTAGCAACCGACCCGCCAATTAAACCCACACCAATAATGCACAGCTTATTAATCATTCTTCAATACATCGGCTAAGGCTTGCAAAAACACCGCATTCTCAGCTTTCGTACCGATGCTAATGCGCAAGTGATTAGGCATTTCATAGACACCGACAGGGCGAACAATCACGCCTTTGTGTAACAATGCGTCATAAATCGTTTGTCCTGATTGCTTTAAATTCACTGAAACGAAATTACCTGCCGACGGTATCCATTCCAAACCCAGTGTTTTAAAGCCGTCAGTCAGTTGCGCCATACCTTGCGTGTTGTTATCAACAGTCAGTTGTAAATGCTCAGTATCATTCAACGCAGCAGTCGCAGCCACCAACGCCAAGGAATTATTATTAAACGGCTGACGCACACGATTTAAAATATCGGCAATTTCAGGGCTAGATAAACCATAACCCACCCGCAAACCTGCCAAACCGTAAGCCTTGGAAAAAGTGCGCGTAATAATTAAATTCGGGAATTTTTTCAGCCACTCAATTGAATTAACGGTTTCCACGCAACTGACAAACTCAAAATATGCCTCATCCAACACACAGATTACCGTGTCGGGCAACGCGCCAATAAACGCTTCCAAACTGGCTTGGCTTAATAATGTGCCTGTGGGATTATTGGGATTAGCGACAAATACCACCCGCGTTTTAGCAGTCACTGCCATAAGCATACCGTCCAAGTCATGCCCATAATTCAGCGCAGGCACAACCACCCCAGTCGCACCAACTGCTTGCGTGACAATGGGATACACCGCAAACGCGTGTTGTGAAAAAATGACTTCCAATTCAGGGGTAACAAAAGCGCGGGCAATCAATTCTAAAATTTCATTAGAGCCATTACCTAAGGTAATCTGCTCAGCATCCAATCCATATTTTGCCGCCAGCGCATTTTTTAAATGATAGCCGCTACCATCAGGATACAATCCCAACTCAGGCAATGCCGCTTGAATCGCCGCCAGTGCTTTTTTCCCAGCACCGAATGGATTTTCATTAGAAGCCAGTTTAATAATCTGAGTTAGCCCCAGCTCACGCTCCAATTCTTCAATAGGCTTACCCGCTTTATAAGGAATAAGGCGTTGTACACCCGCTACAGCCAACGAATAGATAGTAGTATTGTTCATAAAATTTAAGGGCAAAAGGACAGTATTGTTAATTAAAAAGCATGAACAGGTCAAACTAGCATTGATTTATTTGGCTTTAGGTTGCTTAAATCAATGATGATGCTCTGTTCACGCTTATGTGCTAGTATCCAATCACCCCGTCTACTCGAATAAAAGGTGGCGGTGGCGGGTAACCAACCTAATCTCACAGTAATACAAAAGGAGTTCAACGATGAAAACTACACAATTTTTTTGGATACTTGGCTTAACAATAATGTCTACACAAGTATTTTCTTATGGCAGTAGTAGCAGTTCAAAATCTTGCACTAAACCGCATTTTAGTGAATTTTCCCCTGCCGATAAAGCAGAAGTCGCGCCGAAATCAACGTTTTCTTTTATGGCATCGGCAGGGACTAATCCAAAAAACATTGTGGTAGATATTAAAAAACAACCCGTAGCCGTGACAGTAACGCCTAAAGGTCAAGGTTATGAAGTCAGTGGAACATTACCCAGCGATTTAAAAGCAACGGCTGCCAGAATTAATATTACCGCTGAAAGTCTAAGCAGCTGTAAAGGCAGTGACGGATGGTTAGTCAATATTAGCGAATAGCCCTGTTACTGGAATAGTTTAAAGGTCTAGATTTCACCCACTACCGCCAACGATTTAATGAGGTTGCTATCATCTAATTTGATCTAAGTCAGATGAATCATACGCCGCTACACGACTATATCGACTCAGCGTATGGGTGAAATCACCCAACAAAAAGACCCACTATTGTTTCAACAATTCTTAGAATAACACCGTTCAAGCTAACGCCATTAACACGACAACACCATTTCTACGCTATAATTGCCCACTTTTTATTTACTTACACTACTTGCCGCCGTGTCGAATACTCAAACCGATTTATCTACTTTTCAAGGGCTAATTTTAGCCTTACAAGCCTACTGGGCAGAACAAGGCTGTGTGTTATTACAACCTTTAGATCAAGAAGTTGGTGCAGGTACGTTTCACCCTGCTACCTTCCTACGCGCTATTGGCCCTGAGCCTTGGAACGCTGCTTACGTTCAACCCTCACGCCGTCCAACAGACGGACGTTTTGGTGAAAACCCTAATCGCCTACAGCATTACTACCAATACCAAGTGATGTTAAAACCCTCGCCTGACAACATTCAGGAGTTATATCTAGGCTCATTAAAACGCCTGGGTTTTGACTTGCTGGAACACGACATTCGTTTTGTTGAAGACAACTGGGAATCGCCCACTTTAGGCGCGTGGGGTTTAGGTTGGGAAGTTTGGCTAAACGGCATGGAAGTCACCCAATTCACCTACTTTCAACAAGTCGGCGGTTTAGAATGTCGCCCCATCACAGGCGAAATCACCTACGGCTTAGAACGCTTAGCCATGTATATGCAGGGTGTTAGCAGCGTTTACGACTTAGTGTGGACACGCACCCCGCATGGCATCGTCACTTACGGTGATGTATTCCACCAAAACGAAGTCGAAATGTCCTCGTACAACTTCGACCACGCCAACGTAGACTTCCTGTTCGAGTGTTTCAACACCTACGAATCCGAATGCCAAAAACTTATCGCCTCAGACTTGCCGCTACCCGCTTATGAAATGGTACTAAAAGCCTCGCACACCTTCAACCTATTAGATGCCCGCCACGCGATTTCCGTCACCGAACGCCAGCGTTATATTCTAAGAGTTAGAACCCTATCCAGAGCCGTCGCCGAAGCCTACTACGCCCGCCGCGAATCGCTGGGTTTTCCGATGTGTCAGGAATAAAACCATGTTAAAAAGACTGTATGTTCATAACTACAAATGCTTAGTTAATTTTGAAATTAACTTTGATCAGGATATTAGTCTTTTTTTAGGCGCGAATGGTTCTGGAAAAACATCAATACTTATTATATTAAGAGAATTACAGAAATTAATTTTAAGGAAAGATGAGTTAGGCATTGAGGTATTTAAGTCTAACACTCTAACACGTTGGACTTTTGGAAAAGATAATATACAAAAGATAGAACTAGATATAGATGGAAACGATGGAAGTTATAAATATGTTTTAGAAATAGAACATCAGACAGAAAGAGGTTTAGTTCGTCTAAAAAAAGAAAATTTGTATTTTAATGATGAGCCATTATTTACCTTTCAAATAGAACAAGAAAATGGAATGATTGTAGGTAATGGAAGGTTATTCAATGATATGAAGACAAATCCTGATGGTATTTTTTATCCAGTGGCTTGGTCTTCTTCTGGAATAGGAACAGTACAAGAAAGATATGATAATAAAAAACTAACTTGGTTTAAAAAATGGTTAGAACGTATTTTTATAGCTCACATAAATCCTAGCTCTATTAAGATAGAAATAAATACAGAGGAAATGATTCGTCCTCAACATCCAAAATGGGATGTTTCTAATTATGCAGCATGGTTATTTAATAGTAATAGACAAGGATTTGCGGCTGTTGAAAACTCCATTAGAGAAATTATTTCTGGCTTTAGCTTCTTTGATTTCCCTTCTTCTGGAGAAAAAAAAATATTAGAGGTGAAAATAAATAAATGTGATTATAAATTTAATGAACTATCTGATGGTCAAAAATCTTTAATTGTACTTTACACATTAATTTATTGTACCCCTGAAAACTCACTTATCTGTATTGACGAGCCTGAAAACTTTTTAGCCCTGCCAGAAATCCAGCCTTGGTTAAATGCCTTGCGTGACCAATGTAGCGAAAGAAACTTACAAGTTATTTTAATTTCACATCACCCAAGTTTAATTAATTTTTTAACAGCTAATTCAGGTTATTGGTTTTCCAGAGAAGATAATCATACTCGCATACAACGTATTACCAAACAAAATGAGGGTGGATTATCATTTGCTCAGTTGATTGAATTGGGCTGGATATATGAAGGCTGATTTAAATAATTGCGAAATAATCGTATTATGTGAAGACGATAGTCATTTTAATTTTATTAGAAGCTATTTAAAGTGTGTCACTGGTAAACAACTAATAAGAGAGATGCGGCGTTTTCCAAATGCGTATTACACTAAAGATAATGACAAAGCATTCAATAATGGAACAGTATTAAAATATTATCCTAAAGCCGTTGAATATTATAGACAACAATCTTTAAAAGAAAAAATACTGATTGTTATGATAGATGCCGATAAATATAGTGTTGGTAAAATTTTTACGTTTTTTAATAAAAAACTCATTTCTTATACTCCTGTTTTATTAAAAAGAACACCTGCAGATGATATTTTTATTTTTGCCCCTAATAGAAATATTGAAACATGGTTTTATTATATCGATACTTTAAATGATGTTGATGATAATACAGATTATAAAACAGGAAAATATAAAAATATTAGTCCAACGGCTATTTCAAAATTAGCCGAAAAATTACAACAAGACATTTGTTCTACTAATACCTTACCCAATAATGCTCCTTCATCTTTAAGAGATGCTTGCGACGAAATAAATAGAAACTTCAAGTATGAGGAAACGCCAGAGATGGAAAAACAACATTTACTTTTCGAGCTAGGCTCTGAAGAACTCCCCCCCAAAACTTTATTAAAACTCAGCAACGCTTTATTAGATGGCATCGTGCAGGGTTTAAACGCCGCTGAATTGGGCTTTACTGCCAGCAAAGCCTACGCGACACCTAGACGTTTAGCGGTTTTTATTGAAAATCTCGCCAGTTCACAACCTGATAAAACCGTTGAAAAACGGGGTCCTGCGATACAAGCGGCGTTCGCGCCTGACGGGTCGCCGAGCAAAGCTGCGGTGGGTTTTGCGACCAGTTGCGGTACGACCTTTGACCAATTGGAGCGATTAAAAACCGATAAAGGCGAATGGCTGAGCTATACGCAAGCGGTGAAAGGGCAGAACACCGAAGAGCTGATTACCGATATTATTCGCGCCAGTATTACCAATTTACCGATTGCTAAACGGATGCGTTGGGGTAGTTTTACCACTGAATTTGTTCGTCCTGTGCATTGGGCATTGTTGCTGTATGGCGATAGCGTGATTGAAGCGGAAATTTTAGGGCTGCACACAGGCAGAGAAACACGCGGACATCGTTTCCACGCGCCGCATTCTGTCAGCATTGATAAGCCTGAAAACTACGCGGAACTGTTGTACACACAAGGCAAAGTCATTGCCGATATTGAACAACGTAAAACCATTATTCGTGATGCCGCACAACACGCCGCTGCCGCTGTCAGTGGTTATGCACATATCGAAGATGATTTATTGGAAGAAATTGCCGCGCTAAATGAATGGCCTGTACCGATTATGGGCGGTTTTGATAATCGCTTTTTGGCATTACCCGCCGAAGTGCTGATTACCACCATGCAAACCAATCAAAAATATTTCCCCGTTAAAAATACTAACGGTGATTTATTAGCGCATTTTATTACCTTCAGTAATATCGAAAGCACGCGCCCCGAATCGATACAACAAGGCAATGAGCGCGTTGTTACACCGCGTTTATCAGATGCTGAATTTTTCTGGAAACAGGATCGTAAACATACCCTTGCTGACCGTGTAGCCAGTTTATCGACTATCGTTTTTCAAGAAAAACTAGGCACAGTAGCGGAAAAATCTCAACGGGTTATGAAGTTGGCAGAGTTTATTGCCGAGCGTTTGAATGCTGATGTGGCATTGGCTAAACGTGCCGCATTATTGGCTAAAACTGACTTGATGACTGCTATGGTCGGCGAATTTGGTAATTTACAAGGCATTATGGGACGCTATTACGCGCTGGTAGAAAATGAACCCTCAGGAGTTGCATGGGCATTGGAAGAGCAGTATTTTCCTAAACAGTCAGGCAGTCCAACGGCGAGCAGTACCACAGGACAGATTTTAGCCATTGCCGAAAAAATCGACACGCTGACAGGTATTTTTAGTGCAGGTCTTATTCCAACAGGTGATAAAGACCCGTATGCGTTGCGCCGTGCTGCGTTAGGTTCATTGCGTACCATCATTGAAAATAATTTAACGCTGAATATTCGTGAAGTTATCGCGTTTTCCTTAATGTTGTTCACGCATTCATTTGATGTTACCAACACTCAAACGGCGGTCATTGATTTTGTTTTTGATCGTTTAAAAGGCTATTGCTTAGACAAAGGCTACAGTGCCGATGAGTTTGATGCGGTGATGACCGTCAAACCCGCCGATCCATTAGATTTTATGCAACGCTTAGCCGCCGTTAAAGCTTTCAGGCAATTACCCGAAGCGGAAAGCCTAGCCGCCGCTAATAAACGCATTCGTAATATTCTAAAAAAATCAGAATCACCCGCAGCGGCAGCTGTCGGTGCGTTAGTCGAAACAGCCGAATTGCAATTACTCAATAGCGCGAATCAAGCCGCCGTTGCTATCGCACCGTTGCTTGCTCAACACGATTACGCCGCGACATTAACCCGTTTAGCTGCGTTGCGTCATGATGTTGATGCGTTTTTTGATAGTGTCATGGTCATGTGCGATGATTTACCGTTACGCGCTAATCGCTTAGCGTTATTGAATATGTTATCGGAACAATTTTTAACTTGTGCCGATATTTCTAAATTGCAATCTTAAGAGGTCATGATTATGTATCGTTATTTGTTGTTATGTTGGTCTTTGCTTGTTGTCTCATCCAGTATAAACGCTATGCCCGTCAATGAAGTTAACACATGGTATGCAGGAACACCTTATACAGGTACTGTGACAACTGGCAGAGTAACGTGGGAATGTGGCGGTGGAACGTGTGTATTAAATGGTCCTTATGGCAGAGGCTTGAACATGGATGTATGTAAATCATTAGCCAGACAAGTCGGTGGATTGGAGTATTACTACAATGATGCGGGTATGTCATGGAGTAAAACAAAAAGTCCAGATTTGTTAGCGCAATGTAACGGGCGGTAGGTACGAGTTTCAATATTTACGTTTGGATGCTTATTTTTTGGGTTCGCAAGCTCACTCCAACTTGCAAATTGTCGGCATGGAAAAAGTCAGGCATTACACACTCGGCATCGAAATCGGTAGGGCGGTTTATGCTAACTCTGACTGAGTTGTGGGTAATCATGTGGTGATGCAGTATCACTGAATGAAGGCTTAGCTAACCCATGAAAAACCCTTTAAACTTGTTGCCGAACACCTATCACCTACCTACCCAACTACGAGGTTAAATTCCAAAATGTCAACAATAGCTGAAAGAGTTAAACACTTTAATACAGGAAGAAATCCTGAGATATTAAAAATAAAATATAAGGCTATGCGCTCTAGTGCTTTTGTGTTTTATCGAGGTTCATGCCATTTATTTTATGAAGCAATACCACCGAAATCTTTTTTTAATCAAGCACCCAAAAGCTGGCTTTGTGGGGATTTACATCTGGAAAATTTAGGGTGTTATAAAGCCGATAATCGGGCGATTTATTTTGATATTAATGATTTTGACGAATCAGCTTTAGCTCCGTGTCTTTTTGATGTTGCACGTTTATTAACCAGCATTATGTTAGCAGCATCAGATATGCTTGAAATAGAGGCAGAAACAGCCGAGCAATTGTGTAAAAGATTTTTAAAAGTCTATGCACAAACGCTGGAACAAGGAACCGCTAGATTTATGGAAAAACAAATAGCGCATGGCGTGTTAAAAACATTTTTAAACGATATTCAAACCAGAAAAAGAAAAGACTTCATTAACAAGCGCACTGAAAAAATTAATAACAAGCGTAAATTATTAGTAAAGTATAAAGAAATCAGTGAGATCAGCGAAGCCCAAAAGCAACAGATTATAGATACTATTGATGCGTGGGCAGGCAATCAACCAAATCCTGAGTTTTATAAAGTATTGGATGTTGCTCATAGAATCGCTGGCACGGGGAGTTTAGGCTTAGAGCGTTATCAGTTATTAATTAAAGGACACGGCAAGGGAGAGCATTATTTATTGGATATGAAAATAGCCAATCCATCCTGTCTTAATAGCATTTTAAAACTAAAACAGCCTGTTTATAACAATGAGGCTGAGCGCATTATACAAGTCCAAGAACGAATGCAAATTTTTCCACAAGCCTTACTTAACGCTATTCAATTTAATGGACAATGGTTTTTGTTAAAAGAATTACAACCAAGCCAAGATAAAATTGATTTGACCGTCTGTAAAGGTGATGTAGAGAAGATTAATTTAGTCATTGAGACGTTTGCAGCTATTGTGGCATGGGATCAATTACGCAGTAGTGGGCGACAAGGTTCTGCAACCGCCGATAAATTAATTAGTTTTGCGGGTTTATTTCCAGAATGGAGTGAAGAAGTCATGCGTTACAGCGTGGATGATTATACTCAGCAAGTGCAAAAAGATTATCAAGCGTATTGTGCAGCTTATGATACGGGTTATTTTAACGATTAAGGGGGCGTGATAAATACCAGCGCGTACAAAATAGGAGCAACTATGTCAGAAGAATTGATTGAAACTAAGGAGTTACAGGAAAAATTAGGTGAAGCGATTGAACACGCAGAAAAACATCCATCGCTTAGATGGATAATGTATTTATCTTTTTCAACTGCTGTGATGGCGGTCATTGCCGCTGTTGCCTCTCTTGAGGCGGGATCACTCTCAAATGAAGCGATATTATTCAAAAATGAGGCGGTGTTAAATCAAGCAAAAGCATCTGATAATTGGGGGCTATTTTCAAGCCAAAGGAATCAAAAAGGAAATTTATTCCGTTCAAGCTCAAATGTATGAAGCCAATAATAACAATCTTGCCCATAAATACAGCGAGCAAGCAGACCGATATAAACAAGAGCAGATCGAATTGGAAAAGATTGCTAGGGAATTAGAAAAAAAAGTGGACGAAAATAACGAACGTGCCAGCCAATGTATGGAATACCATCACTTGTTTGCTATTTCAGTGACCTTCTTCCAAGTATCGATTGCTCTTTCTGCTATTGCCACCCTGATTCAACGTAAACCTCTCTGGTGGTTGGGACTGGCAACTGGTATGTTCGGACTATTTTATTTTGTCAAAGGTTTTATGTTCTTCTCTTTAATTTGATAATCCAGTGCTTAATTAAGCAACAGTAGGAGTCTCCAATAGCATTAACTATTGCCGTGAAAATAGTTAACGCTATTGAACTCCTACATGATTTTTTGTCCATTAACTCTAGGTTGTGAGACACTCTAGGAAAAGCAAGTCAGGTAGATACTCTGTTCAAAATCAAGCCCTTTTCGATAACAATAATCAT
>JBAXNR010000100.1:0-14812 GCA_037133675.1 Methylococcales bacterium | reverse complement strand
AAAGTTGCTATATTATGCCAGATGTCAATGACATTTTTATGAGAAAGCCGTGGGATGTTATCCTTGCTGAAATGGCAACCATACGGTTTTTAAATCAAAACGAAGTAAATCAAAAAACTAATAACATATTGATTTATAAATAATTATTAATCTTTTCCCTTCTAAAAAAATAAGCGTCGCCGTACATAGTATTTTCAATAATCGCTTTAGCTATTATAACCTTCAACTGGCTCTCGCACACACCCATACATCGACACGCGCTACCCCTGCTTTTTTTAACACCACTGCCAATTCATGCACGGTTGATCCAGTGGTCATAACATCATCAACGATGGCAATGTGACTTACCTGAATTGGTTTCACAATGGAGAACGCATTTTTCATATTACTGCGCCGTTGTTTGGCGGTGAGTTGGGTTTGATGCGGAGTGTCACGGTGGCGAATACAGGAATGTACGTCAACGGGAATATGTAATGCCTTGCCCGCCGCTCTAGCTATTTCAATGGATTGGTTAAAGCCACGTTGTCGATAACGGGCTTTGTGTAGCGGCACAGGAATAAGATAATCGGGCAATTGTGGGGTTTGTTTCAATCCTTGCGCTAATAACACACCTAATAGTCGCGCATTTTTAGTGTCTGTATTAAACTTTAAGCCTGCGATTAAATGCCGCATTGCGCCATGATGAATAAAGGGTGCGTAAGTGGTATCAAAGGCTTGAGGGTCACTTAAACAATGACCGCACAAAGGAGATAGCTGCGCGGGTATTTCTAAGGGACGTGCGCAATGAACACAGCATTGGCTATTTTTGACTAATTGGGTATAACAGGGATAACACAGGTCTATACCTTGCTGACCCGCATGACCGCATAGAATGCAGGTAGGCGGCAATAAGTAATCCTGTATAATGCTAAACCAGTTGTACACGTTATTAATCAGTTGTGGTTGATAAACATAGGTTACACAAACCTGTGGGATTTCAAAAACCCCACAAGTTTACCCCTAAAAATAAAATTTTGTTGGAGATTAACACAAATGTCGCAAAACCCCATACTACGCCATGATTGGCAACTTGATGAAGTGCAAGCTTTGTACGCACTACCGTTTAATGATTTGCTCTTTAAAGCACAAAGTATGCACCGTGTTCATTTTGATGCTAACGAAATTCAAATAAGTAGTTTGTTGAGTATAAAAACAGGTTCATGCTCGGAAGATTGCGGCTACTGCCCACAAAGCGCACGCTATGACACCGACACACAACCCGAAGCTCTCATGCCTATTGATAAGGTATTACAAGCCGCCGCGAATGCGAAAGCTCAAGGCGCGTCACGGTTTTGTATGGGGGCAGCGTGGCGTAAACCAAAAGATAAAGACATAGAGCGCGTGGTGGAAATGGTGCAAGGCGTTAAAGCAATGGGCTTAGAAACTTGCGTCACCTTGGGGATGTTGACCGATAAGCAAACCCTGCGTTTAAAAGACGGCGGATTAGATTATTACAATCATAATCTGGACACCTCGGAAGATTATTATTCTGAAGTTATTACCACCCGTACTTATCAAGATAGGTTGGATACACTAGCACGCGTGCGTGATGCAGGAATTAATGTTTGCTGTGGTGGTATTGTCGGTATGGGTGAAACCGACGTTGACCGCGCCAAGTTATTAATGGAATTGGCGTGTCTACCGAAACACCCAGAAAGTGTGCCGATTAATATGCTGGTGCAAGTTGAAGGTACGCCACTCATGGGAACAGAAGCTCTAGACCCGATTATTTTTATTCGCACCGTTGCTGTGGCTAGAATCATGATGCCGTTGTCACGCGTACGTTTGTCGGCAGGACGTAATAATATGAGTGATGAAATGCAGGCGTTATGTTTCTTCGCAGGCGCGAACTCGATTTTTTACGGTGATAAATTATTAACCACCGATAATCCCATGACTAACCAAGATTTATCATTGTTTGCACGCTTGGGTGTTCATGCGGGCGGTTCGAGTTACGCAGTGTGATGGCGGATCAATTAGCTAACAATCTGGCAGAGATTGCACAACAAGGTCTATACCGTTCTCGACGTATTATCGAATCTCCGCAAGGGATTAATTTACAATTCAACGGTAGGAACATCATCAACTTTTGTAGTAATGATTATTTAGGTTTAGCTCATCATTCTGACGTTATTCAAGCGTTTAAATCGGCAGCAGATGATTATGGCGTTGGCAGTGGTTCGGCGCATTTAGTTTCTGGGCATAGCATGGCACATCACGCCTTGGAAGAAGAATTAGCGGCGTTTACTGGGCGTGATAGAGCGTTATTATTTTCTACAGGTTATATGGCAAATATGGGGGTTATTTCTGCCTTAGTCGGGCGTAATGATGCGGTGTTTCAAGACCGTTTGAATCATTCCTCCTTATTAGACGGGGCGTTATTATCAGGCGCACGGCTTAAGCGTTATGCTCATGCTGATACTGAACATCTTGACACGCTAATTACTGAGAGCAAGGCAAGAAAATTGATAGTCACCGACGGCGTATTTAGCATGGATGGTGATTTTGCCCCGTTACCCGCATTAGTTCAGACGGCAAAAACTAACGGTGCTTGGTTAATGGTGGATGATGCCCACGGTTTAGGCGTGGTAGGACAACAAGGCGGCGGGGTGTTAGCGCATTATGGTCTGACGCAAGAGGATGTCCCTATTTTAATGGGAACTTTAGGCAAGGGACTCGGTACATTTGGCGCGTTTATCGCGGGTTCTGAAATTCTTATCGAAACCCTGATTCAAAAAGCCAGAACCTATATTTATACCACGGCTTTACCTGCCGCCGTTGCTGAGGCGACACGCGCCAGTTTAAAACTGGTGATTACCGATAATTGGCGTAGAGACAAGCTTACTCAGTTATCTGAACGTTTTACATCAGGTGCTGAGCAACTTGGTTTATCCCTATGTGCATCCAATAGTGCGATTCATCCGCTAATTATCGGTGATAGTCAACAAGCTGTTACTATTAGTAATGCGTTGTTTGAACAAGGATTTTTAGTCATCGCAATTCGTCCACCTACTGTGCCACAAGGTAGCGCGAGATTGCGGATTACCTTGTCTGCTCTGCATGAAGAGCAACATATAGACCGTTTGCTGGATGCGCTCGACAAAGCCTATAAATTATGAATATTTTTTACCTGCACGCTGATCCCACGTTGTGCGCCCAGCAACATGTCAATAAGCATGTGGTTAAAATGATAGTGGAATACGCACAATTATTATCGACTGCACATCGTTTACTGGACGGCGTGGAAACCTTGGGTGTTAGCGCGGCAGGGCGATCTGTTAAACGTTGGCAACTACCCGATGAACGTGATGGTTTGCTGTATCACGCCACGCATAATCAACATCCATCGGCATTGTGGACTCGCGCCAGTGCAGAAAATTACCAATGGTTGTATTGCTTATTTGTTGCCGTGTTGACTGAATATAGCTTTCGCTACGACAAAATACACGCTACCGCAAGACTCATTCAGCCATTACAGTCTTCTCCTAACTATATTGCTCTGCAAGACTTTACCGAACCCACGCCTGCAATGCCCGATGACTATAAAGTTATAGATGATGTGGTACAGTCATATCGTAATTATTATCAAGGTTCTAAAAGCCATTTATTTGCGTGGAAAAACAGAGCTGTTCCTGATTGGATAGCCTAATGCCTAAGCTCTACTCAGAAACTTACGGTTCAGGTAAGCCGATTACTTTAGTACACGGTTGGGCTATGCACAGCGGTATTTGGCGTGATTTTGCCCAGTCTTTAGCAGAACATTATCAAGTCACTTGTATTGATTTACCTGCACATGGTCGCAGTGACAGGCTAGACCAGTTCAACCTAGAAAATGTCAGTGACGCGCTGGTCAACGCACTACCTAAAACACCCAGTTGCTGGCTAGGTTGGTCATTAGGTGCAACCATCGTACTGGACATCGCTCACCGCTATCCTGAACGCGTCAACTCCCTGATTCTAGTGGCGGGTAATCCTTCATTTGTTGGCTCAGAACACTGGGCAGGTGTTAAATCCAGTGTGCTTGATAATTTTGCCACTAGCTTAACGGCTGATTGCCAAGCGACCTTATTGCGTTTTCTCGCTTTACAAGTCAACGGTTTACCCAACAGCAAACAGCTATTAAAAGAACTAAAAGCCGCTATTATGGAATGTCCGCCGCCTGATAATGATAGCTTGCAAGGTGGTTTAGAGATACTCAAACACACTGATTTAAGAGCCGTGTTAGCCCAACTTAACATCCCTGTGTCGGTTATTTTAGGCGATAAAGATACCTTGGTACCTGTGGCTGTTAGTCAACAAATGCAGCAGTTATTAACTCAATTGGAACTAACGATACTCAACGGCGCAGGTCATGTACCATTTTTATCGCACGCTCAACAACTACAAACATTGATTTGCCGTTTTATGGATAATCATGCCATTAGATAAAACCAAAATTCGACAGGCATTTTCTGCCGCTTCCACAACTTATGACAGCGTTGCCGTTTTACAAAGAACCGTCGGTTACGCATTATTAAACAAAGTTGACAATGATATAACAGGAACATTGCTAGACATCGGTTGTGGCACAGGCTTTTTAACCGCTGAATTATCGCGCTTTAATCCAGAGCTACTTATCGCTTTGGATATTGCCTTGCCGATGTTACACGCCACGCGCAACAAGTTTGTAGGACAGGTAGAGCAACGCGAACCCCATTGTTTACATGATGGGTTTCGGCTATCACCTCTACCCATCCTACTGTGTGCTGATGCTGAGTATTGTCCACTTATGACTGACAGCGTTAATCATGTATTCTCCAATCTTGCCTTGCAATGGTGTAGTAATCTTGAAGCGGTATTTACCGACATAAAGCGGCTATTAAAACCCAATGGGCAACTGATTTTTTCCACTTTTGCCCCGCACACCTTACAAGAACTCAAAGCAGCATGGGCAAGTACTGATGACTATGCGCACGTTAATGATTTCTATGATGAAGCACAACTGTCACAGTTTCTAAAAAATGCGGGCTTTGAAAATATTGACATCACCCGAACTTTATACACACCGCATTACGAATCCGTTTTAGCACTGATGCAGGAATTAAAACAAATAGGCGCACATAATGTACGCGCCGAGCGCAATAAACATTGCACCAGTAAAACTGCTATGCGGCGTATGATTGCCGCTTATGAACACCATCGGGTGAATGGCAAAATCCCCGCGAGTTTTGATGTATTTATGGTAATTGCACGCTAATGGAAAACGCATATTTTATTACGGGTACAGATACCAATGTCGGCAAAACATGGGCAACACTGGCACTCATGCACGCTATTAAACAACAAGGAAAAACCGTTGTCGGCATGAAACCAGTTGCTTCTGGATGCACATTGCACCAAGGACGTTTGCAAAATGAAGATGCCGTATTGCTACAGGCTCATGGGTCAATTCAAGTTGATTATGAGTTAGTCAATCCTTACGCCTACTTACAACCTGTTTCACCACACATTGCAGGCATAGATAATCCTGTAAACCTAGACAAAGTGTTGGCTAACTTTACCTCGTTAAAAGCCTTGGCTGATATTGTCCTAGTCGAAGGCGTTGGTGGTTGGTACGCGCCCATCAATGACCAGCAAGCAGTCAGTGATTTAGCACAATGCTTGGCATTACCTGTGATACTGGTTGTTGGAATACGTTTAGGTTGTATCAATCATGCCAGATTAACTTATGAAGCAATTTTTTCCTCAGGCTTGGTTTGTGCAGGATGGTTAGCCGTATGTAATGATCCTACTATGCTAAAACGCGATGAAAATATTGCGACCCTAAAAAAACTATTGAATACGCCTTTGCTGGGCGTGCTACCTTATCAAGAGTGTGCGGACTTTGATTTGTTGGCGCGGCAACTATCATTTAACTGATCGCTGGGGGCAAGTTATAGCTAGGGCAGTATTTGTGATTACAAAACCGTTCGCGCTGAGCCTGTCGAAGCGTGAATGTGGTTCGACAAGCTCACCACGAACGGTATCGTTTTATTGTGCTTTAGCTATAAGTGAAATCCAACAAAAGAGCGATATATAAATCGGTGTAGGGTGATTTTTTACGACACCATCAAGCAAGTTCAATAAACGTAAATCTTTTGTTGATTGAACAAGCGAATCTAGGATTATTAGCTGGTTTACTGCTATATTTCGGTGGAGGATTAAATCTGTTTAAGTATAACTGCCAGTCCTTTAAAGGACTGGTAGTATTAATACCGCTATAACAGGTTTAACCCACTACCCATTTTCTTCTCACTAAACAACAAGACGGATGAGCTTTATGATGATTGATACAGCGATGCAGGTGGAAAGCTCAGCAGCCGCGCCCGCTTATGAATTACGAGCTAACACGCTTAGTTTTACCAGCACACCTAAAACCGTGTATTTAGGTGTGCCTGAATTATATGACACACAACACAATCAAAAAATTCCGTTATTCGCCAAAGCTGTCAGCAGTAAAGCTGAGTGGCAAATTCTGACTGCGGATCAACAAGGTATTTACGAGTTACGCCACCAAGATACTCAAGGCAATCTGCAATTTCATGAAAAATGTGCATTATTGCCTGAAAATTTCGCGCTACGTTTTATTCCTGTCACTAGGCGTATCGAAATAGAACAAAGCGGCAGTGCCTATATTTCCTGCGAGTCGCCTTTTCTAACAGGCATTAGCGTCACCGATACGGGGCGTTCTATTGAATTTAATGCCAGTGACACCCCGCCCAATGAAGTAGATTTAATCTTGCGTTGGGCAGGTAAAACTGAACGCTTAATTTTGACCGTGCCGTTTCCTGCGCATGACGGCAATAAACTCACACAAGCCACCAAAACCCGACACGTTCACAGCATTCATGAAATAACAAACTTAACCGATGCCCAAACCATCAGCGATGACACGTTACGCCAGCTTTTTATTCGTCATTATTTAAAACAACTATGCCTAAATTTTGCTGCCGATGATTGGAATAACTTGCGTGGCTTACAAACTAACGCGCCACTGATAAATAATGAGCTATGGACAGCAGCAAGCTTGGACAGTCGAGTATTAGCCTCTTTAGTATTACAGCTAGACAGCGTTTTTATGCAACGATTTGCCACTGAACTATCGGTGTGCTGGGAGTTAATCCCGCTCAAAGACTGGCTGATAATTTTTACCCGCTATAAAAATTACCTAGCCCAAGACATGGAAGACCTGAATGTTAAAAGCAATCTCAACAAACGTATTGATAAAATCAACGCACTTAGCCCATCGCTTGGCATCATAGCGCAGTTGCTGAAATATCATTTATGTGATGTTGACGATGAAGAATTGCAGTTTATGCAAACCGAAGATGCACTGCCGCTAATTGCCGAGCAGCTAGAACACGAACACCAAGAACTCAATCACCGTCAAGCTAATCGCCAATGGTTAGAATTTTTACGCGAAGAACTCACCGCTGACTGGCAAACTGTACCGTCACAAACCCAACAACTACTAAATTTAGGCGAGGCTAAACACTGTCATGCGGTTAGTCTATTGCCGCTATTATTAGCGCATTTTTCACTAACCAAACCGCTGCAACAATCAAACAGCACTCTTGTTAAATTACAACAACTCAAAGCCTTTGATGAGCAGTGGTTCACGACCGCGTTCACCTTAGCACTCTCCTTTTTGTCACAACAAACTGACTACATCCAATCACTACAACAGGACATTACAATCATGATAAATTCTGACGAAAACGACTTGCTTGCTGAAATTGAACAACAACTGGCATTAGCCCACCAAGAAACCCAAGGCTTAGAAGCAGATCTCCACAATTTTAAAGGCAATCAAGCCGAACTAGACGGGCTACGCGCAGAAAATGTAGAGCTGATTAGCACCATTGAACAGTTGGGTGAAATTATCCAAAAACGCGATGACGCGCTAAAACTATTATTGGAGGAAGTAAAAAATCTCAATACAAAAATACGCGAAATTCGCAACGAATTACAAGCAAAATCCAACGGCTAAACAGACGTTCAACCACATCACCGTGACTGAATTCCAGCATTCATGCTGGAATGACGGCTCATTTTTACCGCTATGTGCTACATTACCCAGCACTATCTCACTGTAGAAGTGGGTAAAATCTGGAGTCAAAAAGCTTTAGCTTTTTGCGATTATCAATAGCTAAAGCTGTTGGACTCCACACTTTTTATTCTGATGAGTATGACTGCCAGACCTTTATAAGGACTGACAGTCATTAATATCGCTATAACAGGTTTAACCCATCACCGAAAAAACTACTCATTTAATACTGTGACCGAATCAGGATTTTTATGCTAGACCCTCACCCACGCAGACAATTGTGCTTGATAGTTGAGCAGCACGGTCAATCTATTATAAATGAACCCAAACGCTGTCGGGGATTATTAAACGATTTAGCACCACAATATCGTTTAGAAAACAATTTATTGATGATGGCATTGGAACAAGATATTGCCGAGCAATTATTAACGCCTAGTAGTTTCATGAATATCGAGTTGCAATTAGAACGCTTAGCACAAAGTTTGCGTGATGCTATCGGCGTTGAGGAAGAATTGGCTTATTGGGCAGTGGAATCGTGGGCATTGGCTTTGGGTGTTATTCAATACCCAATACCTAGAGCGGTACAGTCTAAAGCAGAGGCTTTACCTGTACTATCGCCGTTTTCAGTTAAGAATACCAAGAAAACACGACAACTATCATTCGTGGTATTTTTTACCGCGTGGATGGTTGCAGGACTTTTTATCGCTACGATTTTTGACTTGTCTTCAAAATCTACCCATGAGCGTGGCGCAAGTAAACCGTCAGCCGTGAATCAAGCTGTGCTGGATGTGTCAAAAAGTAGTTCAGATGAGTCTGTTTCTGTACAGCAAGATGGCTGGACGGCAAACTATACAGGTGATGCGTATTATGAGGTTAAAAACTATCTAAAGGCGGCTGAATGGTATCGTAAATCCGCTGAACAAAGTTATGCGAAAGGGCAATGTAATTTAGGTTTTATGTACGAAAACGGTTATGGTGTCGCTAAAAATTATCAACAAGCCGCTGATTGGTATCGCAAAGCCGCTGAACAAGGCAATGCTGATGGTCAAAACAATTTGGCTCTGATGTATGAAAATGGCTACGGGGTGGCTAAGGATAGACAAAAAGCGGTGGAATGGTATCGCAAAGCCGCTGAGCAAGGACATTATGGCGCACAACAAGCATTAAAAAGCTTACTTGAGACACCTTAGTATTGTTATTATTCCCCCATTATTCAAATGATCGTAGCAGCTATACCAAGCCGCTTTATATCTCGACACAAAAAATCAGTAAATTCAAACATACAGCGTTTTAATCGCCAGAAAGGTACATTACCATGCAACAAACACTCATCGATTTTTTTGACATTCAAAACTTCATGCCGCATGGTTACTGCCTAGGCTGGGACTCACCTTTACTCTGGCTAATGGCGGTTTCAGACGCGGTTATGACACTCGCCTTCGCCAGCTATCCTATAGGTATCGCCTATTTTGTCTGGAAACGTAAAGACCTTGCTTACCGCTGGCTGTACCTAGGTTTTTTTATTGCGTTCATTCTAACCTGCGCCAGTACCCACTTTCTCTCGGTCGTGACAATTTGGATCCCTCTGTACTGGCTAGAAGCTTATGCAAATGCAGTCGCTGCCGTAGTTGCTACAGCAACTGTCTTTGCCATTTGGTGGGTAATTCCGCGTGCGTTGAAACTACCCAGCCCAGCAGAACTTCAAAAGGCACGCGATGAAGCTGAAGCCGCCAATATCGCTAAAAGTGTATTTATTGCCACCATGAGTCATGAATTACGCACACCATTAAATGCGATCTTGGGCTTTTCTGAACTCATGAGCATGGATAGCAGCGTGACCACTAGCCAAAAAGACACGCTTGCTATTATTAACCGCAGTGGTGCGCATTTGTTGCGCATGATTAACGACGTGTTGGATATTTCTAAAATTGAGGCTGGTCACCTTGAATTGGAAATCAAAGCCTTTGATTTACCCAAACTAATCGAAGATATTGGCGATATGTTTAGCATTCGTGCGCAAAATAAGCAGTTAAGTTTTAAAGTGGAAATAGCGTCTAATATTCAGCAATACATTAAAGCCGACAGTAGTAAATTACGTCAAATTCTCATTAACTTACTGGGCAATGCGATAAAATTCACCCACGATGGTGGCGTTATATTACGCGTAAGTACGCAGCCCTTAGCTGATGATGTGCTGGTGATGCTGCTGGTTATCGACATCGTTGACAGTGGGTCGGGCATAGCAACCGATCAGCAAGCTGATTTATTCAAGCCTTTTGTACAGTTGACACAAGAAAACTCCGATGTAAAAGGCACTGGTTTAGGCTTGACGATTTCCAAGTCCTTAATAAAACTAATGGGCGGGAGTATCAACGTCAGTAGCATCTTAGGCGTTGGTTCAACTTTTACCATAGAATTGCGCGTGCCTATTGCCAGTGCAGACAGCGTTGTTATTACAGAAAAAATACCCCCAGTTAAAAGCATTGCCCCTAATCAGCCACAATGGCGATTATTGATTGTCGATGACAATTTCGATAATCGCTTATTATTAGTTACGCTATTAAAATCGGTTGGTTTTGATGTGCGTGAAGCCGAAAATGGTCAACAGGCTGTCAATATCTTTGAGCAATGGCAGCCGCATTTAATCTGGATGGATATGCGTATGCCTGTGATGGACGGTTATCAAGCCACTAGCAAAATTCGCCAACTGAAAGGCGGCGATGTGGTTAAAATCATCGCCCTGACTGCCAGTGCTTTTGTAGATCAACACGATAGCATTATTAATGCGGGTTGTGATGCGGTGTTACACAAGCCATTTCATGCACCAGAAATTTTTGCAGTGTTGACAAAACAGTTAGGAGTTAAGTTTATTTATGATGACAGCCCCAGCACAGTTACTTTACCCACCGTCAAAGTAACGGCG
The DNA here is from genome assembly GCA_037133675.1 of Methylococcales bacterium. Taxonomy (GTDB): domain Bacteria; phylum Pseudomonadota; class Gammaproteobacteria; order Methylococcales; family Methylomonadaceae; genus UBA4132. The sequence continues at coordinate 3,785 of JBAXNR010000100.1, read as the reverse complement.
CAAATGCTAAATACCCTCCCCGTTGCTCTGCAACAGCAATTATACGAAGCTGCTTTAAATCTGGATATTGAAGAAACTGACGCTGTCCTCAGTCAAATTCGCCAATTCGCTCCCGATATTGCCGATGGTTTACACGAATTGGCAGAAAGTTATCGATTTGATCAAATTATTCAACTCATTGAAACAAACGATTAAAAGCCACCATGTCAAAAATACTAGCACTACTCCCAAAACAACTTGCTATAGCGACACTTTATCTGCTGCTAAGTTGTCAGTTAATGCTGGCTTTTACCTCTAGTGATGGCGTAGTAGCGACGGTCTATCCATCCAGTGGTTTGGCACTAGCGGCATTATTAATCAATGGAAAACGCTACTGTGGGGGGATATTTCTGGGTGCATTTTTAACAAATGCCCTCATCAGTGGCGTTCCTTTACCGTCCGCTGCTATTAATGGCATAGGAAGTATGTGTGCCGCGCTTTGTGGTGTTTGGATACTGAATTATCGAGGGAAATTTGATGTCAATCTGCGTACCTTGCGTGATTATCTGTACCTAGTATTTTGGGCGGGCGGGATCAGTTGCGGTGTTGCTGCGTTGATAGGCTGTACTAGTTTACTGATTTTTGGGATTATCGACAGTGAAAGCTATAGTAAAAACCTGCTAAGTTGGTGGATGGGAGATGAGCTGGGTATTGTTTTAGTCACTCCGTTGATTTTAGTGTTATCACACAGTAAAAAGATACCAGTTAACCTAGAAAATGCAACGGAAGCCTTACTATTAGTGGGTCTAACATTTTTAACGGGACAGGTAGTTTTTCTTAACTGGTTTCACAATAGTATCGGACAAGTGGCTAGAGGCTATTGGTTATTTTTGTTTGTTACATGGGTGGCAGTACGTTTAGGAACACGCGGTATAGTCATCGTTGTGACAATAACTGCTATTCAAGCATTAGTAGGTGCGGTTAATGGTGTGGGATTTTTCGCCGATGATATGACTAAAACCCACCTTGCCAATTATTGGTTTTATATAATTACCCTTTCGGTAGTGGGTATGGCATTAGCGACCTATGTTGGCGAGCGAATTCAAGCCGCACAGGAATTACAACAATACCATGTACATTTGGAAAAATTGGTTGAAAAGAGAACAGCGCAACTTAACAAAGCTAAAGAAGCCGCTGAAGCCGCCAACATCGCTAAAAGCACTTTTATTGCCACCATGAGTCACGAACTACGCACACCGTTAAATGCGATTTTAGGTTTTTCTGAATTGATGAGTGAAGATGAAACTGCCAGCGAGTCACAAAAATATACCCTCGGTATTATCAATCGTAGCGGTGTGCATTTGCTCGGTATGATTAATGATGTATTGGATATTTCCAAAATTGAGGCGGGGCATTTTGAATTGGATAACCAAGCCTTCGATTTGTTAAAATTGCTGCAAGAACTGGGTGACTTGATAAGAGCGCGGGCTGAAAGCCAAGGCTTAAGTTTTAGAGTGGAAATAGCGGAAGATATACCGCAGTTTATTCGCTCCGATAGTGGTAAATTACGGCAAGTTCTGATTAATTTGTTAGGCAATGCGATAAAGTTCACGCAACAAGGAGGGGTGTTATTACGCATCTATAGTCACGCATTATCTACGGATACAATGACGATGTTGCACATTGAAGTGATTGATAGTGGCGTAGGCATACCCGAAGATCAGCAAGCGGTGTTATTCCAACCGTTTGTACAACTCACACAAGAAAATTCAGCCGCAAAAGGCACAGGTTTAGGTTTAGCGATTTCTAAATCTTTAGTCGAGCTGATGGGTGGACGTGTCAGTGTGAACAGTATTGTGAGTGTGGGTTCAACCTTCAGGATTGAACTCCCTGTCGCTATCGCGGATGTCGAAGCAATTACAGTTAAAGAATATTGTGCGGCGGTTAAAAACATTGCCCCCGATCAACCGTTATGGCGATTATTGGTGGTCGATGATAATCCTGACAATCGTTTGTTGTTAGTCACGATATTAACAGGGGTAGGATTCCAAGTGCGTGAAGCAGAAAATGGTCAACAAGCGATCAATGTCTTTGAGCAATGGCATCCGCATTTAATCTGGATGGATATGCGTATGCCCGTGATGGATGGTTATCAAGCTACCACCAACATTCGGCAACTCGCGGACGGCGACAAGGTTAAAATTATTGCCCTGACTGCCAGTGTGTTCAAAGAACAGCACGAAAGCATTATTAGTGCAGGTTGTGATACCGTATTATATAAGCCTTTTCACATTCCAGAAATTTTTGCCACGCTGATAAAACAACTGGGGGTTGGTTTTATTTATGATGAGATGCACACCGTGTCAGACTCGTTGCCGATTGTCAAATTAACTGCTGAAATGCTAACTACCCTGCCCTTAACTTTGCGCCACCAATTATACGAAGCGGCTTTAAATCTGGATATTGAAGAAACTGACACTATTCTCAGTAAAATTCGCCAACTAGCTCCCGATATTGCCAACGGTTTACAAGAATTAGCAGAAAACTATCAATTTGAGCGGATTATCCATCTTATCAAGGAAGCAGATAGCCAGTAGCAAAACATTACCATTACCAATATATTTATTATTGAGAGGAAAAATGGATCAGAAACCATTATCAAAACAGACAATTATCATTGGTGCTTTATCAGGCATATTGATTGTGGGGGTAGCAGCCTTTTTTTACACTCAATACAAAAACCAAACTCAAGAAATTACTAAACCTTCCGTTGCACAAGCTCCAAATGCTATTAAAACACCCGATCACGAAACGGCGATGAAAGATTTATTTGGCGTTACTGATCCTAGCGGAGAAGTAAAAACGGGCGATGAAGCATTGAGTAGTTTTTGGTTTGAGCAATCGTTTAAAGAGGGTACTGATGATATTCACGTCATTTTCTTTAAGACGCAATCCATTGATGAAGAGGGTGAACCCTATCAAAGTCACGCGCAAGGTGTGGATGTTGGAGCGATTACTTACAAGCAAATTGCTAATCAATGGCAAATCATATCCAAACAAACAAAATTTGGCGAAGCAGGTTCATGGGGTGATGTCCCTGAAACCACAACTGAGATTATGCAATTATCTCCAAATGTTCTGGTATTGATGGTTGATAGTTCTTACAGCGGGCAAGGATACGTTGATGAGGGGGAAATGCTGTTCGCCTTCTCAAAAAATACTTGGCGTGATATTGGTTATGTACAAACGGGTGGGGATAATTCAGGAGACTGTGATGATGAATCAGCGGGCTTGGAAGGATTAGGGGCTTGCTGGAGTTACAAAGGGAAAATATCAACAGTTGCTGGAAAAAATCCCGACTATCCTGATTTGTTAGTCACGCGTACGGGTACCGAAAGTAGCACAGAGAGAGGCGAGGTGATTACAGCCAAAAACGTAAGCTATGTATTTAATGGTGAAAAATATATCAATCCTGCTGATGCAGAAACTCAGCCACCGTTGACAAACATCGATCAAACGCAAGAAACCAATAATCAACCACTTCAAAAACAACAAGCAAAGCAAGAACTTGACGAGGCAAACAAACGTCTTAACAGCGTTTGGAATGCCACCAGCAAAAAAATAAGAACGGCTTTATTGCCTGAACAGCGGCAATGGTTAAAACAACGTGAAACAGATTGCTCGCTGAAAGCATCAACCGAACAACCTAGTGACAAGGCTTTACAATACCCCATCAAACTACAGTGCATGGCACGGCTTTCTCATAAAAATGTCATTGACATCTGACATAATATAGCAACTTTAAC
>JBAXNR010000099.1:0-15613 GCA_037133675.1 Methylococcales bacterium | reverse complement strand
TTACAACAACTATATTGCTAAAAACACCGTCATTCCAGCATGGATGCTGGAATCCTGTCACAAGGAGAGCGTAGTGAGGGTTTTGGAATCGTGCTATGAAAAATTATGATTTATAATCATGCGGTTACCATCCGTGGCACTGGATTCTGGCATCCATGCCAGAATGACGGGTTTGATTGTACAGTATCTAAAAATGAATATTTTGCTTGGAGTGATTAATACTTTCGCAGTCTCTAAAGCAATTAGACTACTACTCCGTTTTGATTCAAAAACCGTATAGTTGCCATTTCAGCACGGATAACATCCCTTCAAGGGATGTTATCCGTTATTCTGCAATAAAAAAACTGCACGTTTTCTGACTAAGAAAGGAGTAGTAGTTTTTGTTAAATAACAGATTTAGGTGGAGAATTAAATCTGTTATTTTTGCTTTTTAAGAACGACTGGCAGTCATTAAAACCCGAATAACTGGTTTAACCCACTACCCATATTTGATCCACCATCTAAGCGCATGATATCTGTAGGTAAACCAAAGCCTAATAGCCAACGTCCGTATAATAACAAACCCATCAAAGTAATAAAGATCAAGCTGGTTTTTATATCTTGACCAATACCCGATAAACCTTCGCGAGCAACACCGAACGTAATTACCAGATAAAAAGGCACATCATTCAAGGCAACAACGATTATTGCACCCAATAGACCAAAATAATAAAAACCCAAGGGAATACAGATGATATTAAATAGAAAACGGAAAAAATTACCAGCCGCCGCATAACTGGGTTTTCCAATAGCAAATAGAGCTTGGTCTATGGTTTGCGATAACATGTTGGGCCAAACACCAATCGCTAGTAAGGTAAACATCCACGCAGCTTGATCATAACGGTGATCATAAAGCAACAAAATGACCAGATCACCAAACGCAGCCATGAAAGCTAATCCCAAAGCCAACAACATTAACACACGGTTTCGGCTGTTAAGTAATTGATTACGGAACTCTGGTCTAGGTAAATGCGCTAAGCGGGATAAGGTTGGAAAAATAATTTTACCGCTAAGACCTGAAACCATTTGTCTAGGGATATCGGATAAGGTTAACGCAATGGTATAAACGCCGAGCATTTCGAGGGAAAATATTTTTCCCAATATCATACGGTCAGCTTGACCAGCTAAAAACGTCAGCGCGGTTGAAATAAAAATCCATTTACCAAAAGACACCAGTTCGTGAATAGCGGTTTTATCCCAATGAAACCGACTACGTTGCCCTGGAACAAGAAAATGACTCCAAGTCATATGTAGCAATGAGGAACATAACGTGCCTGCAACTAATGCCCAAATGGATGGATAGAGCCATGCCCAAATAAGCATAATGGTTAAAGACAGAACTTGTGAGGACAACTCCATAATAACCAATTTTTTGATTGCTAAATGACGATAACTAGAAAGCCATCCTGTAGAATCAAAACCACCAATAATAGCTGTGAATCCAACAAGTGGAATTAACCAAACTAAATCTGGACTGTTGTAAAGTTGCGCCATTGGATAAGCGATGCCCACTGAAACTATCCAGATGCCAAAACCTCTTATCACTTGTAGCGTCCAAGCAGAATTGAGAAAATCTGGGTCATCACCTCGTTGACTACGCACGATACTCGGACCTAAGCCTATATCTGAGAATAAAGCCAATCCCATCAGAACGACGTTAACCAAAGACATCAACCCAAAAAGATCAGGGAATAACAAATGGGTCAAAATAAGGTTACTACCAAACCTAAGAACTTGGCTTAAACCATAATGAGCAATTGTCCAATAAGCTCCTCTAGTGGCTACCTTTTTCAGATTTTGCAAATCTGGCATAGTTGTTTCTGCGTCCAACGATTCTGTGTTGTTATTCATGGTAATGTGATGTCGTTAATAGGCTAAAATTCATGCTGGCTATAGCACTTTATGAAAACGAAAGCGTGGTGTGTCCGTTACTTGGGTGTTTTCTTTACCGCTATGACCATCCCAGATACTGGTACGCAAATAAGCATCCGATAAACCCGTCACTAAGAAAAATAAGGTGCAGCTTTGTGCCATCATGGCAACGGTGGCAACAGCAATCAAATACATTAGAAAAATAGCGGCAAGGGTAAACGCTAATGAACTACCCCTAGGTTCAGCAAATGGCTGAGACAAACCATGATGGATTAAACGCCCCATCATGACAAAAATAATGCCTAATAATAAACTAACCGCAACCACACCGTGATCTAAATAGGTCAGCAAAAAATGATTATCTACGGATTCAAAACCAGATACTACTGGCCATTTCATCAATCCCCAACCAAACCATGGGTGTTCTTTGGCAACATTCATATATACACTGACTAGCTCATAACGGTAAGCGGCAGTTTCTTGATTGTCATCCGCCGCATTAACCCGACCACCTGAGGCATAATCTAAAAATGCAATCAGCAATGGAAGACCGACAAAAATCATAACCGCGATCACCGCCGTTATACCCGTTGCCCGTTGTTTAGAACGTCCTATGATGACAATGCCTGAGGCCACAATACCTGCTAACCATGGACCTTTTCCTAAGGTTGATAGCACACCACCTAATATCATTAAGGTAAACAATTGTGCAGGGGTAAACCAAGATACCCAAGCCAATTGTTTAATTTTGGCAGGCCATGCTTCTGACCATTGTAACCAGCGTTGAAAACGATAAGCTGCTGCCATCATAATGCCATCAACCAAACAATGACCATAAGGACCTGAGGCTCTTGCTAAACCAAAACGAAATGTCGTTATCCATCCCTCACCTTGTCCAGGGAAAAAAAATCTACCGAGATACAATTGCCATAAATTAGACCCCATTTTATTTTCATATAAATTGAACATAAAAACCACACATAGACATAAGACCACACTTTTGGCAAAGTCATAACGTAGATTAAAGGGTTCAATTAAACTTTTAGCAAACAAATAGGGAAAGAACACTGATGATAATTCATAAAACATCAAATTTTGCGCATCGGCATAGCCTGCCGCAAGGTATTGTGAAACAGATACGGCAAGCGCATAACCGCCCACGAGCAAATCAGTATAACTAAAGCGATAACCAGGCATACCTTTTATTAAAAATATGACAAATAAAGCCACTGAAGCCGCTTGGTTGAATGATGGATCAGGTAGTCCAGGTGTAATCGCCTGATAATAATCGGGAAGAAGCAACAATATTGGAATATAAGCCCAGATAAAGGCTTTAGTTACTGATTGGCTTTGAGCGACATAATACGTCCATATTCCCGCTATATAGACAATGTAAGATAACATAGACTAGGATTTAATAACTTGTGCGGGCATACTTACTGCCACTGAGCCAGCAGGTATATTTTTAGTTACCACCGCATTTGCGCCAATTACAGCACCTTCACCAATAGTCACTACGGAAAGATGCACCTTACCGCCTAACGCGCTATTCAATTTAGCATTAGCCCGTAACCGACCAACTGAATCTAAGTTATGGCTTAATGTTGCCAGTGGTCGTAATGCGCTAACAAGTGTTTTTTTAAGTAAATAACTCATTTGTACTCAATTAGTCCTTGCTGTTTATTTCTAAACCGATAATACCAATAGCTTAACTGTCCACAGGCAATTGGAATTTGTTGAAAATGCGAATGTATGCCGTAAAGCAACAAGGTGAATGGTTGGCTATTTTTCCAGCGTGATCTATACGCAGAACGCAATATTAAAAACGTATAAGCAAAAACTAAACCTACCATTGCTAAAACGTCTCCCGTAATCATGCTTAATATCATTGCACTCAACAGCAATGTTGTCAAAACCGTAGCGTGTAACGCATTATGGCGACAGTCGTGTTGCCAAAGTGGAAATGCGGTTTTTTTTGTACGTTGTGAGACCTCTGCATAGGCATGACCTGTGCGTAACGCACGTTTCCAATAGGATTGAAATTGGGTTATTGCTAAATCGTGACGCGTCATGGGCTGATCAATATGCAAGATTACTTTACCTTGTGCGCGGATTCGTTGACATAATTCGGGTTCTTCACCTGCAATCAAGTTTTCGCTAAACCCATCTACCTGTTCAAGAATATGACGACGCATTAACGCATCACCGCCACAAAACTCCACTATGCCAGTAGGGTAAATCCAATCCAAATCAAGGACTCGGTTATAGAAAGACTGTTCAGGATAAATTTCACGTCTATGCCCCCATACCACGGCAACTGTTTCATCAGCCATGGCATCTAAAGCCAATTGCAAAAAATTAGGATGGAGTAAGGTATCACCATCGAGAAATAAAATATACGGTGCAGTTGCCACACGCCACCCAGCATTACGTCCAATCGCGGCACAAGGACGCGGTGGATTCACGCTTAGCACTTTCGCACCTAATGCCTTAGCTAATTCTGGACTGTCATCTTGTGAATTGGAATCAACATAAATTAATTCTATTGGTAGCGTCACGTCTTTGATAGATTTTAAACAAGCCACTAAACGTTGACCTTCATTACGACCTATTACGACCACAGAAATCAATGGCTTAGTCATGGTGTATCACCTTCTCAAACAATTCGCGATAATTATTTAATCCAACACTACTGGAATAGTGCTGGAACAAACGTTGGTGTGCATTATCAGCTAATTTATTCAATTCATCAGCATTAGCTGATTGCAAATAAGATAACTGACGCACTAAATCTTGGGCATCATTGGCTTGAAAATAAAGCCCTGATACACCTGCTTCAATCAAGCTAGCTGCCCCGCCTTGATTGGGTAACAGTATAGGAACTTTTGCTGCCATTGCTTCTAAAATCGCTAAACCAAACGGTTCAGTTGGACACAAATGTAGTAATAAATCACTCGCGGTAAGTTCATGTTCAACTTGATCGCTAAAACCGACAAAAGTCACATTGGGATGATCGCGTTTAGCGCGTTCTTTTAAGGTGTCAAAATCCCAGCCAGTTCCCAGTATGCGTATATCAAGATTACTTAATGATGGCTCTATATCCAGTGCATCAAGCAACAAGTCTATCCGTTTAATAGGATCTATTCGAGAAATTACCAATACTTTGGTAATACCATCGGTTTGAAATGGCGGACGTTGTGGTGCGTTAGCAATTTGTGAATCGGGTAAAAAATTTTCCAGCACTTTAATTTGCTGAGGGCGCACGTTATGCACCAATAAGCGGTGTTGCACATAATCTGAAACTGCTACTAACAAAACAGGAAGATAATTAAGGAGTTTTTTTCGACCGTAACTGAGGCGTTCATCTGTTCCGCCATGTACTAAATGTAAATGCACGTTTTTTACTCTAAAAAAACAATTCCAGACAAGAAATATTAAAGAATGTGATACCCCTGTCGCACACACGGCAATGGTGTCAGTAGCGCGTAAAAATGCAGGTATTTGTTTAAATAAATCCAAAGAACTTTTAAATTCATGCGACCCTATACCCAGTCGCCGCGCTTCATCATGCACAGCCCCAGACGGCGCAAATAACACTGGCTCAAATTGGTCACTCAACCCATCTAAAGCAACCAGTGCCATACGCTCAGTACCATATAAATTGCCACTGTGTAATAGGTAAAGTAATCGAGTTTTTTTAACGGTCATTTTTTTTATAATAGTCAGCTACTAGACGCGAATCCGTTTCTTCTGTTTCTTTCTGGGAATAAATATTATTCATTGAAGCATAATACCCCCCGCCTTGAAAAATTTCCAAACGTGTTACTACAAAACCAATTGCTTTTGGATCTATTCGTTCCAGTAATTTTACTGCTCGTTTCATTTCGCCTTGTTTAACTTGATTGGCGGCTATCAATAATAAAGTAATATCGCTAATACTGACAAAAAATTCAGTATCTGCCGAGTACAAAATGGGGGCAGCATCTAAAATAACGACTGAATAAGTTTCAGAAATTTTTTCTAATATTTTTTGTAAATGCTGATAACCAAATAGTAAATTTTCTTTTGATAAACCGATAGAAATTCGATCTGGGTAACGCGCATCAGCAGGATTAATCACCTTAGAGACTGCAAGCTCAGAATCAAACAGTAAATTCACTAATCCCGCGCTATTATCTTTATTAACGTAACGCGCATCTGAAGTTAATAAATTGACTTCAACGACAATTGCAATCTCATCAATTTTTTTATAATCCATTGCTAGTTCTAATGCTAATGAAGTCACCGCACTGTTATGTACCACGGATGTTAATAAAATCAAACTACTGGATTTATCTGATTGTTTACGTTCACGTTCTAATGCTAATGCCAAGCGTCGCCTTTGGTGTGCAGTATTATTTTGTGATCCATCGTCGTTTTGATTAGATTCTAACAATTCCGCTAATGGCTTGTAGCCTAATAGCTTCTCTACTTGCCCTGCTGTTCTAATCCGTTTATCTAGCATATCAATCACAATAGGTACGCCGCAAGCCATGATAATACCTAAGACGACTATCATAAGGAATATTTTTTTACGACCACCACGAACAGGTAATTCTGCTGGTCTTGCAAGACTTTCTATACGAATGATACCTGGTGCTTTAGATTCTAATTCAAGGAAACTACTACGATTTTCAACCGTTTCCAATTGACTATAAAGACTTTTTATATCTCGATTTAATGTTAAGCCATCATTGTAAAGTGTTGAAAACCAAGTTGCATTTTTCTTTTGCATGGTAATCTGAGCCAATAAGTCTTGTTCAATTTTTTTTGATAAAGTTACTTTAGATCGACGCTCTTCCAATAACATACGTTTAACATTGCCTATTAATTGTTCAGTTGCAACTATAACATCAGCCTCTATCACTTCCAATTGACTTTTTATTTGGGCATAACCTGGATGTTTAGGGTCTAAACCACTGATTAACCTAACCAACTCGCTACGACGTTGATACATATTTGCTTTTAGGCTTGTTAAGCCTGGGTCTTTATAAACAATCTCAGCGACAGCCCCATCAAGTGCTGCTGTGTTAGTGTCTTTAAGGTTTTTAGGATCCTCAAATAACAATAAACTCGCTTCATCTGTAATGCGCTCTCGTTGCGCTTTTGAATAAGCCGACTGACTATCTGTCAATAACGCATCGTAAGGATTAATAGTAGAGTCCACGAAGGTCGTTACGCCTAATTCCTGAGCGATGGATACTAACTGTTTTTTTTTCGTTGAAATAATGTCTTTCAGTTTATCTCGTTCTATATAAAGCAGCTGTATACGTTCTTTAGACGCGTAGATTAATTGATTTTCGTGGGCATTCTCAACATAATTTTCTACCACTGTATTAACAATTTCGTCTAATCCCTCTTTCTTGTCAGACTCCAGTGTTACCGATAGTAAATAGGTATCGTTAACAGGCGTAATGACCAATGCGGCTTGCAATCTTTCAGCCGCATCTCGCTCGGTTTCTTTTGGCAACTGCCAAAAAAAACGTTTATCTCCCAGTTTTTTAAATGCGGCGAGTAATAAATCATAACGAGCGACAGTACCCGCCTGTTGCTCCAAAAATTGTCTATATTGCTCACGCGAAGGAAGCTCTTGTTCCTTGGTTTCTTCGAGTACACTAGCAACGTGTGGAGCGACATGAATGACAGCAGTAGCAGAGTAATAAGGTGCACCTTTAAACCAAGCAAAGGGTAGACCTAACAAAACAACCACAATAAAAACCCAACGACTCAGCTTATAATGTTTCCGTAGGCTAACCAAGGGCATCAGCGTCCCTGTTGCAACGGACTCATCTGCCCTTGACGATAAATTAGATTCGGTCATATTAATTTCCATTTCCTTTACTAAGCTGAGTAATCGCAAACAGACTCGAATAAGGACTCAGCTGTTGCATAATGTATCCAATCTGACTAAAACCATTACGTGGCACAAAAATAATATCGCCTTCCTTGATCGCAACATTCAAATTTTTTTGTGGAGCTAATATATCAGCCATATCAATTTCCATGTTGGCATTTGCACTAGGACGAATTAGATGCATCTCATTAAAGTCGCCATCGTCCGTCATCCCCCCTGCTTGACCCAACGCATCCATAAACGACATCTGAGGGGTTAAACTAATTACGCCTGGACGATGAACCGCACCTAAAACAAATACCGAGGTATCACTTGAATCGGGAATATAAACCACATCATTACGTTGCAAAGTAACATTTAAATTGGTATCGCCTGTCAATAACCGCGTTAAATCAATCCACAAAATTTTGTCATTCCGAATAATAGAACAACGAGTCAATACCTGTTCTTTTCGTAATAAAGGCATACCCCCTGCTCGCGCTAAAATATCCAATAATTTAGGCGCAGTGTTAAATTGTATTTCGCCTGGATGCTCAACCCTACCTATAACTATAATGTTATTAGAATTGTAATGCTCTACTCGCACTGTCGTATAAATACCTAAATAATAAGGCAAGAGAGCTTTATTGATAGTTTCGGCAGCTTTTTCACGCGTCATATTCCTTACCATGACCGAACCAACTACTGACAAAGTCACACGTCCATCAGGACCAATGCGCTGAACACCAGACAAGTCTGGACGACCTATGACCTCAATATAAATATCATCTCCATCATACAATAAATAATCGTCAACTTTCTTGGTTTCCTCTTTAAATGCTTCAATAGCACTGGTTTCAGAAATACGTTTTGATCTATCAGGTGGCGTAAACGCTTTTTCCGCGCCTATCGTAGCATCTGGCACATTTTGAATAGCACCACAAGAAACTAATAGTAAGCAACAAAACAACAGCATAAAATAGGCAATAAAAATTTTAATCATAGTTTTTAATAAGTAAAATATGGCGGTTATCTAAGTGTTGGGGGGCGGCTGATGTGGCTACCCTAAACGGGACTTACTACTTTAAAATATCCAAAAAGAAACAGTGTAGCAAGCGCACTAAAATAGGTTCTAAATAAATCAATTTCTTTGATAGATGCGGCTAACTTTTCCAGTTCCTTTGCTGTAACTTTTCTTCCAGCAGGTTTTTTAAGTCTTTGCTCATGATTAGATACTCTCATTCATAAGGTTTAATTGTATAGCAGTAATTTCTGCTAAGTATTTAAACGCCCGCGAAATTTTTGAGGTTTTATCTAATGCGTGCAAACTCATTTGTGCAATAGCAGATTGCTTAGTTTTAGTACTGTTTAGAATTTTGACATCAATTAATTTGCAAACCGTTTGCCGTTCGTCATGGCGAATTAATAATGCACCAATTAACACTAAGTCAGAATTAATGCGGCGTATCTTTTCTATCAATTTTAGCAAATCAATCACACCATACATCCCGACTCAATAGGTATAATTAAATGCGTAGCGGCGGCTAAGGCATTGCTGGTGAGTGATTTCAAACTGGGAGGGCAATCAATCAAAATAACATTGAAAGCACCTTGTAACAATCTGATTTTATTGGGTAATTCTCCAGAAGATCTGAGCGCATTATCTTTTAGTTCATTATCCATTTTACCTAACGCTAACGAACCATAAATCAACGACACCCCCATCAATATTGGTATCAATATGAATAGTCATGGGTAATTTTCAACTTCATTTGCCAGTTCAGGGGGCAAATTGTAGTAGTTTTTCCGTATCCCTGTTTATGGTTGACAACAGCAATAATGACGGTATTTTTTGTGACATGAATGTGCAACTTAGTTGGATTTTGTGCGTAGTATTATAGCCTGCATGATAATAATGTCACGACTAAAAAGTGTAGCAGATTACTACACTCGAAAGTAATGGTAAAAAAAACCGAGTGACACAGTGGTAGATACACAACTAATCTCATCTCTACGTTTGCACCGAATCACTTGAATTTTGGTTCTGTCACAAATATTTACAAAGACCAAGCGGCATTAATCTGCGGACAAAACTATCCTGCTAAAGCCATAAACTACTTGCAAACAGGAATGTTTTCTTTGGTCAACTGGATCCTTTCGATACGGTTTTATCGCAAGGTTTGCCAGTTTTAGCAACTGGTGCGTAACGATATTCAGGCAAGTGCACCCAAAGCAATTAAACCCAAAAATGCAAAGTCTAGCAGACCGAAAAAGGCAGCATAAAAAAAACCGTAGCGGCTGTTATTCCAGCCGATGATACAAAACTTTACGCTGATCTAACCCGCCAGTAATCAATTCATCGGACGCAGTGCTGAATTAGAAGCACTGCATCAAGCGCGTATTTGCGTGGTCGTTTCGCAAGGCTCACATCAAAATACTGGTAGTGGGTGAAACTTGTTACAGCGATATTAATGACTACTGGTTCTTTAAAGGACTAGCAGTCATATCCAAAAGTAAAATCGACAGATTTAATCCATTACCGAACTATTATGCTAATAGCGAGTAATATTCTTTAAAGTGTTTAATCCGATCTGCCAAACCAATCGTGCCACCATTCACTTTCTTGGTGATTTCAGTCACCGCCGCATCGTGTGCGCCTTTATCAGCAGAGTTATTCAATGAGCGCGAATTCCAATACCATGCTGCTGACAGTAGGGCGTGTCTACTGGCAACCAAATCAGGGTTGGCGAGAATGTCATCTTCCACAACTTTGTTGAACTCAGTATAGTTAGATTTACCTGTCAATTGAATATAACCACGACCACGGTATTTATAACCTTCTTTGCTGGCTTCATTGCCATTGCCCATGCGATCTGCATAAACACGCGAGGCAATTTTTTCAGGTTGGCGGGCATAATCTGCTGCGTTGACGGCTTTAAAATATTTGGTGAAAATTTTATTTAAACCATCAGCTGAATAGTTTAAGTTTTCTTGCGTGGCTTTAAAGCCCGCGCTTTCATGTCCACATTGGGCAAGAAAATGGGCTAACCGTACAGCGGTATTGATTTGAAATTTTGTCGCTGCGCCTGGAATTTGTATGATGACAATATCAGGCACATATCCTTTCAACTTTTCTAGTTTTAAGCCAGGAACGTTGACGACTGGAGCTGCTACGTTAACACTAGCGGCAGCAGGCTTGTCATCTGCCGAATCTATTTCTACAGTATTACCGTCATCATCAACCAACAAACCGCTCTCAGTTCTGGCGACAATAACGGCAAACATTTTGCTCCAAGTAGCATCGCCAACCAGACCGTCGGCAGCTAAACCGTGCGATGATTGCCAGTCTTTGACTGCCTTAGCTGTTCCAGCTCCGAACACGCCATCGACAGTAAGACCTAATTTTGCTTGTATTGCTTTTACATTATCATTTTTTGAGCCAACTTTTAGTAACATAATTTTTCTCCAAATATAATAAAAAAGTATTCCATCGTTGCACATAAAGCGTGCTGTATTACCCTGACAGTAAAGCATACTTTTATGTGAATTGTAACCATCAAAAACTAGCACCCACAAGCCACAATTTAAAAATCCACAGGTGACTATATGAGCCTCTTGTTTCAAAGAATAACAAGATATTATTCAGAGATTCTGTTGGATTGTATTAAGTTCTGAAGTAACTCATTGATTTGTTGTTTTGCCTCTTCAGGATCGGTAGCTGTACTAAGTTGTTGCTGAACTTCCATTAAATTTTTTGCCAATTTCATGCGCCCATCTACTTCTAAGCTGGCTAATTTCGCTTTACCTTCGATGCTTTTAGCATCCAGTATGTTTTGCGCACTGCTTTCAAACAAGGATTTAAAGGTTTCCTCCATGCGATTTAAAAAGGTATAAAGTAAGTCAGCAGAAAAACCACCTAACAGGGCGAGTAATGGGCGAACAACGCCGTGCGATAGTATTTCACCACCTTCAACGGCTTTTTGTGAAATCAGTATCGCTAGCAGTAGCCCCGCGATAATCCCCAAAGAAAAACGAATCCAATAAGATGATTGGTAAGAGGGGTCGTAAGTGCCTTTAGAAATATAGGAATTGGCTTTATATAAGGCGGCAAACGAAGCACCTAGCCCCGCTGCACTAATATAAAAAAATAAGCGTGCAAATTGTTCAAAGCCCGCTGCCGCCAAAACATCGTCGGCTAATTCCGCTGAACCTATATAGGGGCTAGCCATTAACGTAACAAACAGAAACAAAGAAATTAGAGTAGCCACCATCAGTTGGCGAATTAATGAAACCGCACCTAAGAATTTAAACACAGAGGAGCTACGGTTCTCCATATCAAGTAGTAATATTGTTCTCGGCGTTGCAGGTTCAATAATACCCACTAACAAACTATGTGTTTCCAATAAGGGGGTAATATCGAGGTCTTTTCGAATATTTGGTATGCCGTTATCCTTCTCGTCGAGAGTGCTAAAATCTTCCATTGCCTCAATATGTTTAATAGCACTCACAGGCACAGCTTTACCATTTGCCAGTAAGTACTCAGTCATTGCTCTGCATTCCAGATAAACTTGTTCACGCAGATTAAGATCAGCATAAGTATTAGTTTTGTTATCAGACATAAAAACCTCAGGTGTTATTGGTTAAGTTGTGGGCAGCGGTAAAAATTCAAGTGATTTCGTAACATCATGATTACTAAAAAGTTGTAGTACATAAGCAACCAGCATTTAAAGCATTGTGTTAGCGTTTGTCCACTTTTAAATTTATTTTTAGCATTTTTACGCATTTGCCCTCACTAACCGCATGAACTTGAATACTCTTTAACTAAATTTTGTAACTAATGATGTCAATTTTGGCTTGTGCTAACTATATAATGTTGCACTCTGTCGTTTAGCTCTGCCTTATTTTAAGTAGTTATCGCATACCTAAACGAAGATGTCTTGCTGTATATTTGATAAAAATAAATAATAGTCGATAAATAGCCTTTAAGATTCTGACAGAACATTGCTCAAACACATACAATTTAAAACGCTACTTGAATCTATCGTGTGCTAAGTTGCTATAACATTGTCGTTACACACCATCAATAATAAAGGTAAGCCTAAATGAATGACAAAACGAAATTACGCTGGGGTATTTTAGGTGCGGCACGCATCAATGAACGGTTAATGCCTGCCATTGTTGCTGCATCTAATGCTGAATTAGTCGCCATTGCCAGCCGTCGCCCAGATGCTGCCGCTCAAACACTGGCAAAATACGCACCTGAACAACAAAATGTACACATCTATAATGATCGTGAAGCCCTGCTTAACGATCCTAATATCGATGCTGTTTATATTCCTCTGGCTAATCACGAACACGCAGAATGGACATTACGCGCTATCAAACGAGGTAAACATGTGTTATGTGAAAAACCAATGGCATTGAGTGCTACGGCTATCGAATCTATCTATCTTGCTGCACAAGAACACAATGTGACGGTCATGGAAGGTTTTATGTATCGCTTTCATCCGCAACATACCCGCGTCCAAGAGTTAATACAATCTGGGGTTATTGGTGAAATTCGCTCGGTTCGTAGCAATTTTTCTTTCATGATGCAGCCCGCAAGACGTTATCGCTTGGCTGAAAGTGTGGACAATGGCGGTGGCGCGATGTGGGACATCGGCTGTTACGCTATTCATGCAGTGCGCTTATTTTTCCAGCAAGACCCTGTCGCCATTAGCACGCTCTCCAAACACGTCGAAAGCGGTGCAGATATTAGTACCAGCGGTACCATTGATTTTGGTGAAGGAAAATTTGCCCAGTTTGATTTTAGTTTTGAACGGGCAAGACGCTGTGAATACGAAATTATCGGCACGAAAGGCGGTATAAAATGCCACAACGTCTGGGCTATGCCCACTGATGTGCCTGTTATTTCTTGGTGGACTGACAGTGGCGAAAGCGAAGAAGAGCAACTTCCCACAGCCAATCATTTTCAACTGGAGATAGAGCATTTTGGTCGCTGTGTATTAGAAGGCAAAGCCCCATTATTGTCTTTGCAAGATGCAAAAGATAACTGTCAATTTATCGTTGCCGCCTTGCAATCAGTTAAAGAGCAACAAGTGATTAAAGGCAATATGCTCAGAATGTGGACATTTAAACGAAAAAGAAGTCGAGAAGTTCAAAATGTAACCGACTCAGAGGATTTCTAGCTAGCTTATTATCAATAACTGAACGTGGTATTGGAGTGCAAGTTCTGCTTGCATCGGGCGAAGCCTGATCTCCACACACGCTAATATCGTCTAAAAACTCATTTATTCCACACACAACCGCCACTGGCTTTTTCAATGGCGGCTAATCGTTGTTCGTGCTGTTGTCGCTCTGTGTCATTACAGGGGATTATTTTTAGAGCAGGGCGATTGCTTAGTGACCGTTTAAGGTCTTTATTGGCGGCTGTGTTACCTGTTTCAGATACACTGTTATCTAGTAATGAGTCTTGCCCTCCTGTCATGATTAAAAACACATCAGCAAGAATTTGGGCATCCAATAACGCACCATGTAAATCTCGGTGACTGTTATCAACACTATAGCGTTTACACAAGGCATCCAGACTGTTGCGTTGTCCTGCGTGTTTTTTTCGTGCATAAGCCAAAGTATCAAACACGGTACTGTAATTTTTCACCATTCCTAATGAAAGTTGGGCAAATTCATGATTGATGAAGCCAACATCAAAAGGCGCGTTATGAATCACCAATTCGGCACCGCGAATAAAATCGATAAATTCCTCGGCAATCTGGGCAAAATCAGGTTTGTCTTGTAAAAATTCACTAGTGATACCATGAACGGCAATCGCGCCCGCATCAATAGTACGATTAGGGTTGATATAGCAATGAAAGTGCCTACCCGTTAATCGGCGTTTAAGCAATTCCACACAGCCAATTTCAATAATACGGTGTCCGTCTTGTGGGCTTAAACCTGTGGTTTCAGTATCAAGAACGATGATGCGTTTGTTGTGGGTTTTGGTAGTCATATTGTTCAGTCAAAGTTAAGTTTTGTATGGTACGCTAAGTGTGAATGATCATAAACAAGGGTACTCTAATGGACGCATTGAATCATATATCAACCACCTTAGCTTTGACAATGGGCTTGGCGTGGGCAAGTGGCATTAATCTTTACGCAACACTGTTGACCTTAGGGCTTTTGGCCACTACAGGAAATATTCAGTTACCGCCCGATTTGCAAATTGTCGCTAATCCATTGGTGATAACAGCGGCAGGCTTTATGTATTGTGTGGAGTTTTTTGCCGATAAAATCCCTGGAGTCGATTCAGGTTGGGATGCTATTCACACCTTTATTCGTATTCCTGCGGGTGCAATGTTAGCGGCGGGTGCAGTGGGTACGTTAGACCCTTCTGTTGAATTGGCGGCAGCAATTTTGGGTGGCAGTATGGCGGCAGGCAGTCACGTCACCAAAGCAGGTACGCGGGTATTAATTAATACCTCGCCTGAGCCGTTTACCAATTGGTTTGCTTCGGTGACTGAAGATGTGATGGTCGTCACGGGCGTTTGGTCTTGTATTAATCATCCCGCCTTGTTTTTAGTGGGTTTAGCTGTGTTTATTGTGCTGATGATTTTATTATTACCAAAAATATGGGCGGGGATAAAAAAAGTTTTTGGCTTTATTATCAACCTATTCAGATCTGCCCAGCCACCTACTAGCGCGAACCCTCCACAGTAAATTGATATTTGCTATTGACTAGCATCGGATAATCGAGTCTAATGTCCGTCTTTTGTAGCTTCCGCCTAGGTAGCTCAGTCGGTAGAGCAGAGGACTGAAAATCCTCGTGTCGACGGT
>JBAXNR010000098.1:0-15624 GCA_037133675.1 Methylococcales bacterium | reverse complement strand
GTTGATCCTTCCTAAATCTCTAAATATGAATTGCACTTGCTAGTTGAATCCAAGAATTCATTTACTTGCCAGTTCCGATACTTTTTTCTTAACTTTCGTGGCTCCGTACCGCATTATTAGAATTGCCACTTTAGATTTAACGCGTGGTACGGTATTCTAGCGGTTTTGACGTATACACAGACGAGAACGATGCAAGAGAATTATCAGCCGCAAGCGATTGAGCAAGAAGTCCAAAAAATCTGGGAAGAGTCGGGGGTTTTTAACGTCGAACCTTCTACCACGAAAGAAAAATATTATTGCTTATCCATGTTCCCTTATCCCAGTGGCAAGCTGCACATGGGTCATGTACGCAATTACACCATCGGTGATGTGATTAGCCGCTATCAACGGATGCTAGGTAAAAATGTCATGCAGCCTATGGGCTGGGATGCGTTTGGTTTACCAGCGGAAAATGCCGCGATGCAACACGGTGTACACCCTGCCGATTGGACGTATAGCAACATCGATTATATGCGTGACCAGCTCAAACAACTGGGCTTCGGCTATGATTGGAATCGTGAACTGGCAACCTGTGATCCTGATTACTATAAATGGGAACAATGGTTTTTCTTGAAGCTACTCAAAAAAGGCATGGTTTATAAAAAAACCGCGCCTGTCAATTGGTGTCCCAATGATATGACGGTGCTGGCGAATGAGCAGGTGATTGATGGCTGTTGTTGGCGATGTGATACTCACGTTGAACGTAAAGAAATCGCGCAATGGTTTTTAAAAATCACCGCCTATGCCGATGAATTATTAACCTCATTAGACAGTTTGGACGGCTGGCCTGAACAAGTTAAAACCATGCAAGCCAATTGGATTGGACGTTCTGAAGGCGTGGAAATGGATTTTCCTGTGCCTGAGTTGGCTGAACCGTTACGCATTTATACTACCCGCCCTGATACTTTGATGGGTGTGACTTATTTGGCAGTTGCTGCTGAACATCCACTGGCGTTAAAAGCCGCCGAAAACAATACCGATATTCAAGCCTTTATTGAAGAATGTAAACATACCGAAACCGCTGAAGCGGCAATGGAAACCATGGAAAAACGCGGTGTTGATTCGGGTATTACCGCTCTGCATCCGATTACGGGTGAAGCTGTGCCTGTGTGGATTGCCAATTTTGTGTTAATGGGTTACGGCACGGGGGCGGTGATGTCGGTTCCTGCGCATGATCAACGTGATTTTGAATTTGCTAAAAAATACAGTATTGCGATTAAACAAGTTATTTTTGCTCAAGACGGCTTGAACGATGATTGCTCAGAACAGGCGTACACCGTTAAAGGGGTATTAAAAAATTCTGGTGCGTTTGATGGTTTAACATCCGCCGAAGCGTTTGGCAAAATTGCTGAAACCTTAGAACAAGACGGTAAAGGCACACGCAAAGTGATGTTCCGTTTACGCGATTGGGGCGTATCACGTCAGCGTTATTGGGGCGCACCAATTCCTGTTATTTATTGTGACGATTGCGGCACTGTGCCTGTGCCTGAACACGATTTACCTGTCACTCTGCCGCGTGATGTTTTGCTGGATGGTTCACAATCGCCGTTAGTCGCGCATCCTACTTTTTCACACGTTGATTGCCCACAATGTGGCAAGGCAGCGCGTCGTGAAACCGATACCTTTGATACCTTCATGGAATCCTCGTGGTATTTTGCGCGTTTTGCCAGCAAGCAAGGCGACAGTATGTTAGATGCAAGTGCTAACCACTGGCTACCTGTTGACCATTACATCGGTGGTATTGAACACGCTATTCTGCATTTATTGTATGCTCGATTTTACACAAAATTATTGCGTGATGAAGGCTTGTTAACTTGTGATGAGCCGTTTAAAAAACTATTGACCCAAGGCATGGTATTAAAAGACGGCAGTAAAATGTCTAAATCTAAAGGTAATACTGTTGATCCACAAGGCTTAATTGCACAATACGGTGCGGATACGGTACGTTTGTTTATTATGTTTGCCGCGCCACCAGAGCAATCATTAGAATGGTCAGACACGGGTGTCGAAGGGGCATCTCGTTTCTTGAAACGCTTGTGGAAGCAAGTATTTTTGCACACAGAACAGGTTCAAGGTTCAAGGCTCAAGGTTCAAGGCGATTTAACCGAAGAACAAAAAACCATGCGCCGTCATTTGCATCACACTATTCAAAAAGTGACTCATGACATGGGTGTGCGGATTATTTTTAATACCGCAATCGCCGCCAACATGGAATTAATCAACACACTAATCAAATTCACCGATGAATCGAACAACGGCAAAGCCATCCGCCAAGAAGTATTAGAAGCTATCGTGTTGATGTTATCGCCTATGGTGCCGCATATTTGTCATCAACTGTGGCTAGATTTAGGGCATGATAACGCGGTAGTTAGTGAAACATGGTTAGCGGTTGATGAAAGCGCATTAGTGCAGGATTCATTAGACTACATGATTCAAGTCAACGGTAAATTGCGCGGTAAAATATTAGTATCAGCAACGGCTACCAATGCTGAAATACAAGCGGCTGCCTTGGCTGATGAGCATACACAACACTTTATTAATGGTCAGCCGATTAAAAAAGTTATTGTTGTTCCTAATAAGTTGGTTAATATCGTTATTTAACGTTTACGACTGCCAGTCCTTAAAGGACTGGCAGTCGTAGCGTAACGTCATACACACTCGGAGTCCTCGTGTTATTAAAAACATTCCCATCAATCTTTATACTGCTGACAGTCTTATTATTGACTGCCTGTGGCTATCATCTACGCGGTGCAATGGAATTACCTTCAGATATGAAATCTATTTATCTGGAAGGCGCGTCAGCATCCTTAATTGATCAATTTAAAAAGGCACTGGAATCATCCAATGTTCAGGTAGTGAATACGCGAGATGCTGCTGGCACGATTATCACGGTAGTGAATGAAGAAAGTGCGAAAAGATCTTTGTCATTGGGAGCAGGAGGACGTTCTAACCAATATGGCTTGGAATATCGATTAACTTATCAAATAACCGATGCTAAAGGTAACGTGTTACAGAAATCTCAACCGATTGAAGTTAGGCGTGATTATTTTAACGATCAGCAGTTAATTCTAGGTAAAGATAATGAAGAAGTTGTGATTCGTAATGAAATGTACCAACAAGCGGTACGTACCATGATTAACCAAGTGCGCTTTGGCTTAAAAAAATAATGCGCCTTAAACCTGATCAACTCGGCGCGGCTTTACAAAAGGGTTTAGCTCCCGTGTATTTTCTCAGTGGTGATGAACCCTTGCAATTAGGTGAAATGGCGGATGCTATTCGCAAAACCGCACGGTTAGCTGCGTATAATTCCCGCGAAATATTTTCGGTGGAAACAGGTTTTTCTTGGAATCAGTTGGCATTATCGGCTGATTCCTTATCTATTTTTTCTGATAAAAAAATTATCGAATTGCGCATACCAACTGGCACAGTGGGAATAGACGGTGCGAAAGCCCTCACCACTTACTGTGAACGCATACCCCAAGACACCTTGTTGCTGATTACCATAGGTAAACTTGCCAGTGCTACGCTAAAAAGTCGCTGGATAGAAGCCATTGATAAAGTTGGCGTAGTCGTACAAGTATGGGCATTAGAAGGGGAAGATTTATTCAAATGGTTGCAACAGCGACTACAGCAGCGCGGCTTACAGGCAGAACCAGACGGCATTCGACTACTTGCATCTCGCATTGAAGGCAATTTATTGGCTGCCGATCAAGAAATTACCAAGCTCTATGTATTGTACGGTACAGCAAAACTAAGCACCGCGCAGATTTTCGATGCAGTCGCTGATAGCTCACGCTACGATGTTTTTAAATTAATGGATGCGATTTTATTAGCTGACCTTAATCGTATTATTAAAATATTATCAGGCTTACGCGCCGAAGGCATTGCCGCACCTGTGATATTGTGGGGCTTAACCAGAGAAGCTAGAAGTTTAATTAAAATTAAAGTAGCACTGGCAAGTGGTCAACAAAAAGACATCGTGTTTAGAAATAACCAAATCTGGGATAAACGTAAAGCCTTGGTTGAAAAAGCATTAAATAGATTAAAAGCTAATGATTTAAACCGCATATTGGTACTCAGTGCAAAAGCAGATAGACAGATTAAAGGGCAACAATCAGGCGATGCGTGGGAAACACTATTAGCGATTTGCTTGCAATTTGCATCATTACACATTGTTAGAACTACCGCTTAATTATTACAAAACCGTTCGTATTATATTCGTGGGAGCGTGAATTAAATGAAAACACCAATGGCTTGATTCACCAGTATTTCCCCAAAGGTAGCAGTTTTGAGGACATTACCGATGAACAGCTTGAGTGCAATGCACCGCCTCAACCACCGCCCTCGAAAAATTTTAAACTATCAAACACCTCATGCGGTGTTTTTTGATTAAGTTGAATGTAAAGCCGCATGAACTCTGGAATTGCATTTATGACTTGAATCCAAGATAGGTTATAGTGGCGTTTTTTATTTTTATCGACCCCTAGCATGAGCAACGAACAACAAGGCGAGTCGCCTAAAGTCACCTTTGTCGAAATTACCGAAGACCATAACGATCAACGCTTAGATAATTTTTTATTAACCCATTTAAAAGGTGTGCCGAAAAGTCGTATTTATCGCATTATCCGTAAAGGTGAAGTGCGTGTTAATAAAGGGCGCGTGGATGTTAAATATCGCTTAGTCATCGGCGATATTATTCGTGTACCGCCTGTGAGAATCGCTGAGCGCACAGAAGAATCCTATATTCCACAGGGTTTAAAGGACGAGTTGCAACACAGTGTGTTATTTGAAGATGATGGTTTTTTAATTATCAATAAACCCGCTGGTTTTGCGGTACATGGTGGTAGCGGTGTCAGTTCGGGTATTATCGAAGGTTTTCGACTTATTCGACCCGAAGCGCGGTTTTTAGAATTAGTGCATCGTTTAGATAAAGACACCTCAGGCTGTTTGATTATTGCTAAAAAACGCAGTGCCTTACGTTTATTTCATGAGTTATTTCGTGATAATCACATTCATAAAACTTACCTCGCACTATTAGTTGGGCAATGGCAACGTAAAAAGCTGATTGTCAATGCGCCTTTATTAAAGAATGTGCAAAAAGGTGGCGAGCGCATGGTGTCTATTAGTCCATTAGGTAAAGAAGCGGAAACGCTATTTCGCCGTGTGCAATTATTTGCTGATACAACCTTAGTTGAAGCCTCGCCAAAAACAGGTCGAACCCATCAAATCCGCGTTCATGCGGTGAGTTTAGGACATCCGATTGTCGGCGATGAGCGTTACGGTGAAGATGATGTCAATAAATATTTTCGCCATAAAGGCTATAAGCGGATGTTTTTACACGCGCAAACGCTACAATTTAATCATCCTGTTTCAGGTGTTGCCATGAGTGTTTCCGCCCCCCTGCCCCCACAATTAGACAATTTACTCAAACATGAACAATCGCTTTGATTTACTTATTTTTGATTGGGATGGTACGTTAATCGACTCTATCGACTGGATTACTCATTGCTTGCAAACTGCCGCCGAACGCTGTGGCTGTGAAGTTCCTGAGCGTCAAGCGGCAAAAAATGTGATTGGTTTGAGTATTCAAAAAGCCACTTCGACTCTGCATCCAGAGGTTGATGCACAAACGCTTGAGCAATTGGTACAACATTATAGTCGAGAGTATTTATCTAAAAAACTCAGTCGTAATGACTTGTTTCCTGATGTTGTTGAGATGTTGGTGGAGCTTAAGCAAGCAGGTTATCAACTGGCAGTTGCCACAGGTAAAACCCGTCACGGTTTACAACAAGCCTTGCAATCCACAGAAACTGAGGATTTATTTTCTGTCACACGCTGTGCAGATGAAACTGCCTCCAAACCAGAGCCAAAAATGTTGCTGGAAATTATGCAACTGACAAACTGCCCGCCAGAACGGTCTTTAATGGTAGGTGATTCTATTCATGACTTGCAAATGGCAAGCAATGCCCACATTTCATCGGTAGCAGTGTATTGTGGAGCACATTCAAAAGATACACTACAACATTACGAACCGTTGTTATGCTTGTCGCACGCAACGGAATTATTGGCTTATTTAAGGTAACATGCTATGGAAGATCAACAAGATAACTCGAAAAAAACCGATGGTTGGGAGCGCGAAGTGCTGGAAAAAGTCGCGTTAGCTGCTGTCACCGAGCAAACTCGCGCTAGACGTTGGGGCGTGTTTTTTAAATCGCTCACTTTTCTTTATTTGGCGATACTCATTGGTGTTGCCCTGTATCCCAGCATGAAAAAAGAAATAGGCGTTGATGGCAAAGATCATACCGCTGTGGTGGATATTGTTGGGGTGATTGCCGAAGATAAAGAAGTCAATGCTGAAAACGTTATTAAAAGTTTACGCGCCGCCGTTAAAGACAAAAATACCAAGGGGATAATTTTACATTCCAATTCTCCAGGTGGTAGCCCTGTGCAATCGGCTTATATTTACGATGAAATCAGAAACATCAAAAAACTCAATCCTAAATTGCCGATTTATGCGGTAGTCGGTGATATGTGCGCCTCAGGGTGTTATTACATCGCCTCAGCTACGGATAAAATTTTTGTCAGTCCTGCCAGTTTAGTGGGTTCAATTGGTGTCATCATGGACGGCTTTGGTTTTGTTGACACCATGAAAATGGTTGGTGTAGAGCATCGTTTAATCACTTCGGGTGCGCATAAAGCGATGTTAAATCCATTTGCACCTTCTAAAGCAGACGAAACTGCCTATATGCAAACCTTGTTAAATCAAGTTCACCAGCAATTTATTGCCGCTGTTAAACAAGGACGCGGTGATCGCTTAAAAGAAACCCCTGACACATTTTCTGGCTTAGTGTGGACAGGTGAAGAAGGGGTAAAATTGGGTATTGCCGATGCCTTCGGTAATGACAGTTCGGTAGCTAAAGATCAGATAGGCGCAGATCGTTTGGTTGATTTTACTGAGTCAGAAAAATTTATCGATAAAATCGTGGGCAAAATGGGTGCATCTTTTGGTCACGCACTAAGTAGCGTGTTACAAACTCCTGCGTTGCGCTAGACTATTAAACCTTGGAAACGTTGTACTGCAAGGTCTCCAAGGATTTTATTCAGCTTCTGTTCACCTCATTATGCGACAGTGTAACCATTCAATTACTGGCACACGGAGTTCATCATGCGTATTCTTATTGTCGAAGACGAAAAACTAATTTGTGAGCAATTGCGCCAATACTTTGTGGGCAAAGGTTTTGCAGTTGATGTGGCGCATACTGCAAAAGACGGTGAGTATATGGGTAATGAATACCCAATTGATGCCGCTATTGTAGATTTGGGTTTGCCTGATTTTTCAGGTATCGAACTGATTAAGCATTTGCGTCAACATAAAGTCACCGTACCTATTTTAATTTTGACTGCCAGCCGTATTAGTTGGCAGGAAAAAGTGGAAGGCTTAGATGCAGGAGCGGACGATTATGTTACCAAACCGTTTCAATATGCCGAATTATTAGCCCGCATAAACGCGCTTATTCGCCGCTCAGTGGGCTTAGCGCATCCTGTGTTGACGCATGGCGATATAAGCATTAACACGGTCGCGCAAGAAGTGTTTGTTGCAGGGGTAAAAATAGAATTAACCGCTTACGAATACAAAGTGCTGGAATATTTATTATTTCATCAAGGCAAATGGATTTCTAAAACCACTTTATCAGCCCATATTTATGATGAAGACTTTGACCGCGATAGCAATGTCATAGAAGTATTTATCGGACGCTTACGCAAAAAAATTGATCCAGATGGCACGCGCAAACCCATTGCCACTTCACGCAATCGCGGTTACAGCATTCTTATTGAATCATGATTCCTAAATCGATCACTTTACGGTTATTTTTTTCTGAATGTTTAGTGTTAGCCGCCTTTTTTGCATTGGTGGTGCTAACGTTTGATTATGTGGTTATAGAAGGCTTGGCAAAAGATAGATTGCAAGATTTTATGGCGAGTCTTGAAAGAGACGTGCAAGAAGCAGTTACTAGCTCGAATGAGGCTAATAAATTCACCATGCCTGATCGTTTTAGAGAGGTGTTATTTGGCGATACTTCATCTGATTTGCATGGTTTTTTTTATCATGACCATAAAAAAATATGGCAATCACCCTCGGCTGGACAAGACAAAGCCCCAGAACCGCTAAATATAGATAAGCCATTGTTTTTGAAAGATGATAGTAATAGAACTAAACTGCGTTATGTGTTATACAAACCCCTGAAGCTAAAAAATGCTGACAATCAGGACAGCGATTATTTGCTGATAGTGAGTGAAGGCGAGTTGTTTGCTAGCACACAGGTTAATAAACTCAAAGAATCGTTGCAAGAATCGATGACCATTTTAGGGTTGGCATTGTTGGTGATTCGATTTTTAGTATTACATTCGGGATTAACACCGCTACGCAGTATTGTAAAAGACTTAGAAGCCATCGATCAGGGTAAAAAAGACTTGTTAAATGGACAGTATCCCACCGAATTACAAGGCATCGTCAGTAATCTCAATGCCTTTATTACTCATGAAAGAGTGCGTTTAGAACGCCATCGCCATCACCTCGCCGATTTAGCACACAGTTTAAAAACACCACTCGCCATACTACGCGGCTGCACAGAAAATTTTAGCGATCACAAAGACACGGTGAATGAGCAAATTGCCCGCATGGATTCCATTATCATGTATCAATTACAACGTGCATCTGCCAAAGCCGAACACACGGTCATTAAACAGCTTAATATCTGCACAGTGATACAAAAAATTCACATATCACTCAGTAAAGTCTATTTAGACAAAGCCATTCACTTTGATATTAGCCTACCCGATTCCTGTATGATTTATTGCGAAGAGGGTGATTTATATGAAATTGTCGGCAATCTAATGGATAACGCCTGTAAATGGTGTAACCATCAAGTCAATGTCAGTATTGAACTCAATCCTCGTAAAGACCGCCGCAATTATTCATTGTTGTTACACATTGAAGATGATGGCGCGGGTATTCCTGTCGGTAAATTCAACCAAATTTTAAAACGCGGTACGCGGGTAGATGAAAATATTCACGGGCACGGTATCGGTGTCAGCGTGGTTCATGAAATCGTTCAAATGCTGGGTGGTAAATTAGACGGTGGCAAAAGCAAGACCTTAGGCGGTATGCACTGGCGGATTTATTTACCATAATGAGCATATTGGGTGGCAATGCTTTTGCCCACCGCTTTTATCGGTAAATGGTGAGCAATTATGGAATATTGACGCAATAACCCTACTTATCATGATTGATGTGTCGTACACAATGCGCCCCTACTTATCTTGGCTGATACAGATTTGTTTTGGAGTATATCCCTATTAACCGCCACTTATGATTTCCCTTTGGCTATCACTTGACACCTTACGATTGCGGGCGTACCATCCGAAAAAATTAGGGGTCGAACCTATTGAATTTCCTATTAACCTAATTAGGATTGTGATGTTAAAATCAAAACTCTTATCAGCAAATCAGCGTTTAAATAATTGCGAAGTTCAGGATTCAGCCCATGTGTGTAAGGGTGACACGGGTGAATATGTAAGTCGAATCCAGCAGGCACTTATAAGAATCGACAATGCGAAAATCGCAGATGCTGAGTTGTCCGCTTCGCGGTATGGTGAAAGCACTGCTGCCGCAGTTCTTCGTTACAAGACACCTAGAAAGATTATCAACACTACCTATCAAAAAAGTGCCGATGATATTGTTGGAAAAATGACAATCAAGAAGCTAGATGAGGAGATGCTGGTATTTGAGCGAGGTGTGTCTGATGAATTCTTCGCTATAGGATTGCGCTCTCGGAGGCGACAGTTCTAAACGAACTATTTTATCAACAAACTGATTGGAGTTGTGATTTGAAAAATCAATATTTTATGGGTATCGATACCAAAGTAAAAATAGCTGTTTTTGAACGAATGCTTGATATAGTCGCAGAAAACGTAGAACAAAACGCAGGTTCGCAACAGGTGTTTTTATGTTAACCTTCCTTGACGGCAGCCATAAGTTTACCGTGGATAACCGAGCTTCAAACTTGCAGCTTGAGTTTACCGATAGTACGGTCTACTGTACACTTGTGCGTGGTGCAAATTTTAAGAGATACGACGCTGTGCCAGCGGATCAGAGAGATTTCCTTCTGGTTGTTCCACACGCCCTTTATTTCCAAGCTGAATGTATTGTGTTGATCCCGAAAGAGACCAGCCCTCGATTTCGCACGGAATTTCAACTTTTGGAAGATTATGAGTTCGGCTTTGTACAGGCAGTCAAGCTGTCTGACATTCATCTGGAATATTGGGGACAGATACCAGCAAATGGTCGCGCATTTCAAATGATTAGAATGCCTGACGTGTTCGAATTGGATACCTCTATAGATAATATACCGTGGATATATAAGAATTTTAGTATCGTGAAGAATCTTACCCAAGCGGCGAGCAAATTCAATTCTTTGAAAATTAGCTCACGGTTTACCGATCATCCGTTACTAAGCTTCCCTCACACTATCAAGCATAAGAAGAAAAAAACCGAGCCTCCACTATTCATCAGATCAATTTTCTATAAGGAGGAATTCAGAACTATTTTCTGCTTTCAAAATAAAAAAGACGGAAGTTTCACGCCGATAAGTTCCACCGAGTGGGTTATTCATTGTAACCAAATCGTCAATTACAGTGTAAATGGCGCAACAAAGACTCCATTCATCAAATCAAACTCTTCTCAGTTTCCGAGAGGTGGTAATCCAGCTAACTTGAACGCAACCGATAGACAGATTATGGCGATGGCGAAGGCAGGTTCGCCTGCTTTAACGCACGAGATACTGGAGGCGCGTGTATGGGTGAAAGAAACAACATACGAAGATTCAAATCCAGACTTCGATGCTTCATTTTGGACGTGAGTCAAGAAGAAGGTACTCATTCTACACGGCTACCGCTATTTTTAGGATGACGGGCTAACCTAAGAAAGCCCATCAACTCGCAATCTACGACATTAACGCCGTTTGTAAACGTTGATACAGACCGCCAAAACTACCATTACTCATAATTACAAAATGCCCACCTAATAGAGCTTCCGCTTGTAATCTGACAATAATGTCATCTAATGAAGTACAAATAACAATATTATCCGCTTGCTGAATAAGCTCAGTTAAATCCCACGTTAAATTGGATGGCTGATAAATAATCGCTAAATCCGCATTATTAAACGAGTGTGCCAGCGTGTCGTGATGTGTACCTAAGCGCATGGTGTTAGAACGCGGTTCAACAATTGCCACAATACGCTCTGCCCCAACTTGTTTACGCAAACCATCCAAGGTAGTTTGAATGGCGGTAGGGTGATGAGCAAAATCATCATACACCGTAACATTATTAATCTGAGCGATCACTTCCATACGCCGTTTCACGTTTTTAAAGTGCGCTAACGCCTTGATAGCCTCACTCGGCAAAATACCAACGTGTTTTGCCGCAGCAATCGCAGACAAAGCATTGTAAACATTATGTTCACCTGTCAATGACCAGTTCACCGTACCTTGTTCGTTGTTTTCAAAAGTCACACTGAAACTACTACCATCGGCTTTATGCAATACTGCATTCCACGCGGCATCAGCATTAATGGAAGTTTTCACGGCTGGAGTCCAACAACCCATCGTCAATACTTCATTAATATTTTCATCACACGCGGGGCTAATAATCAAACCTTCGCTGGGAATGGTTCTGACTAAATGATGAAATTGTTTTTTTATCGCGTCTAGGTCAGGAAAAATATCGGCGTGGTCAAATTCCAGATTATTGAGTATCGCAGTGCGTGGACGGTAATGGACAAATTTTGAGCGTTTGTCAAAAAATGCCGAATCATATTCATCGGCTTCCAACACAAAAAACGATGACTCACCCAAGCGTGCAGAAATACCAAAATTAAGCGGAATACCACCGATTAAAAAACTAGGATTAAACCCTTGATGCTCCAATATCCACGTCAACATACTGGAGGTGGTGGTTTTACCATGTGTACCCGCTACTCCTAACACCCATTTACCTTGCAAAACATGATCTGCTAACCATTGCGCTCCTGAGGTATAAGGCAAGCCTTGATTTAACACCGCTTCCACTTCTGGATTACCACGCGATAAGGCATTGCCGATAATTACCAAATCGGGTTTATGAGCTAGATTTTCAGCACGATAACCTTCCATTAAGGTGATGCCTTGTTGCTCCAATTGGTCACTCATAGGCGGATAAACATTCTGGTCGGAACCACTGACCTGATGCCCTAACTGTCTTGCCAATACCGCAAGCCCACCCATAAATGTGCCACAAATTCCTAGAATATGAATATGCACAGTTGTTGTCCTCGTATTAATGAACGCAGTGACTACAAAGCGATAAACGCTTTCAGCAATTCAGCGGTATTCGCCATACCACTATGCAGATTGTGTTCGATGTCTGCCATCGTGATTTCTTCTGCGGTTGTTCCTGCTGCCCAATTAGCGACCACAGAAATAGCGGCATATTCAATGCCTAATTCTTTTGCCAGTGAGGCTTCAGGCATGGCAGTCATACCGACTAAATCACAGCCATCTTGTGCCATGCGTTTAATTTCAGCGGGCGTTTCTAAACGTGGTCCTTGGGTACAGCCATAAGTGCCAGTGGCGACAATCGTAATATTAGCATTCGCTGCCGCCGTAATTAATAAAGCGCGGAGTTTTGGGTTATACGGATAGCTAAAGTCGATGTGAGTGACAGGATAGTTTATATCGTCAAAAAACGTGTGTTTACGTCCATAGCTGTAGTCAATCAGTTGATCGGGAATAGCGATATGGGCGGGTTTCATTTGTTCGGTAATACCACCGACAGCGGCAACGGCAACAATTCGAGTAACGCCCAATTGTTTAAGTCCCCAAATATTGGCGCGGTAATTAATATTGTGTGGGGCGATAGTGTGAGGATTTCCGTGTCGCGCCAGAAAAATAACCGACTTGCCGTTTAATTCGCCCATGATAAAGTCTGCGGACGGTGCGCCGTAAGGGGTATCTAAGCGTTCGCGTTTAATAATACTTAAGTCGCTAAGTTGCGTTAAACCTGTACCGCCGATGATAGCTAATGTTGTCATACCGTATTGTCCTGTGTGTTTTCTTTACAAGCATAAATACCCGCTGCGTTACGTCCATAACCTTTACAGTCCATGCCATAACCAAATAAATAACGGTTTTCAGTTTCTAAGCCTACAAAATCGGCTTTGATGGGCTTATCACGCCCGATTTTTTTATCAATTAGCACGGCACTGTAAACGGCTCTCGCACCTTGTTCAATACAATACTCATGAATCGTAGCAAGGGTAATGCCCTCATCAAGTATGTCATCAACGATTAACACAATGCGGTCTTCTAATATTGATCTAGGTTTGAGTATCCATTCAATGCCACCGCCAAAAGTTTGGTTTCTATAACGACTGGCATTAATCGCATCGATGGTTAGCGGCATAGTTAAGCGGGTAAGCAGTTTACCTGCCACTACGATACCGCCATTAATAACGCATAACACTAAGGGATTACTATCCGCTAACTCGATATTAATGTCAGCAGCCATATTGTCTAACGCGGCTTCTACGGTTTGCTCATCATATATTAAATCAGCGTTTTCCTGCATTTGTTGAAATTCTTTAAGCATAGTTTTACAGCCCTTGGTTGAGTGCATTGGTAACGTGTCGCCATTGTTCGGTATTCATCAGTTGCTCACGGTTTAAGTGAAACTTACCGCGCATAGCTTGCAGTCGTTGTTCTCTGAGCGAGTCTTGTGTGATAGGCAACGCGTCTAGCACTTGTTCTGCGGCGATGGGATTATTGCATACTAAAATCATATCACAGCCCGCTTGTTGCGCTTGCCGCGCTCGCTCTGGAAAATCACCCACCGAAGCCGCGCCCTCCATACTTAAATCGTCACTGAAAATTGTACCGTTAAACTTTAATTCACCACGCAAAATTTGTTGTAACCAAAATGATGAAAAACCCGCTGGATTAGGATCAATCTTAGAATAGACAACGTGGGCAGGCATGATAGCTTCTAAACCTTCGGCAATCAATTGTTCAAATGGCTGACAGTCTTTAGCGCGTATGGTGTCCAAATCACGATCATCAACAGGCAGGGTCAAATGTGAATCCAACGCCACAGCACCATGACCAGGAAAATGCTTACCCGTAGCCGCCATACCTGCCGCTTTCATGCCCTTTCTAAATAAACTGGCTAAGCGCGTTGCGGTAAACGCATCGCTGGAAAAAGAGCGATCACCAATAATTTCACTGACACCGCAATCAATATCTAACACAGGCGCGAAACTAAAATCCACACCGACTGCGAGTAATTCCATTGCCATTAACCAGCCAGCTTGTTCAGCAAGTTCTGGCGCATTGGTGTAAAAAGCAGCGTGCGGCAAACGAGTAAAACCGTTACGAAAGCGTTGCACTCTACCGCCTTCTTGATCGACAGCAATTAAAATATCGCCATTGCGTGCGGCACGGATGCTGTTAATCAGCTCAGTGACTTGCTCTGGATTTTCATAATTGCGGGAAAATAAAATCACCGCGCCTGTGTTGGGGTGATTGATGATGTTTTTTTCATGCTCGGTCAGTGTCAGACCTGCGACATCGAGCATAATTGCGCCAAAAGGTTGTTTAGTCATAATTTACTTATCTAAGGTTATTATTTTTAAATCTAACAAGTGTAACAGGCTAAAGGCAAGGTTTTCAGTATTGCCTGCTAGTTTATTATAATGGTAGTGCTAAAAAGTGAGTGACAGTAATTCAAACCTTGGTTTGTATTTCACCGTATCAAAATATAAAACCCATTGAATTTATTAAAGTTTCAGGTCGTCATTCCAGAAGTTCATGACAATAAGTTCACATCTATAAAGTCACCAGCCAAACCGTCGTATTATGTTGGGTTGCTAAAAGCGGCATAGATTGGGTTAAATTGTGTACCGTGTAGGGCTAACTAGCGAAGCGTAATACGCCGCATGATGTTCATTCACAGTCGGCGCAATACGGCTATCGCCTATTGCGCCCTACGCGCTAATCGGTCTAACTTCCAAACAATCAGTGTATCGCCTACTCGCAAAGCTTTTAGACAAGCCTCTAAGCCTTGTCGGTCATCATTTTTTCCCGAAGCAAAATCGTGATACAGATTTTCTGCTAGAACGTCCGCTTGTAACAAAGCATCCCGTTGTAAATCTAAAACTTGCGAGCCGTCACTTTTAGAAACGCGCATATAACCTATCAGCATAGTGTCACCTAAATGATCGTTTATGTGACACCTGAAAAATAGTCCAAAAATGCCAGAATTTGTGTCACTTAACTCGTAAAATAATCTATGTAACATAAACCTGCAACGCCATAAATTTTACAGGAGGATTTTCTCATGGCTCGCATGAAAATTTTAACCCGCCATGAAGTGGCTGAATTTGAATCGCCACCAAAATTCAACAACGCGGAACGCAAACAATTTTTCTCAGTTTCGCAGGCTATTAACGAATTCTTGGCAATCTTAAGAACACCGACCAATCAAGTTTGTTTT